>DYRY01000065.1 GCA_020718465.1 Anaeromyxobacter dehalogenans
GAGGGATTTAGGGAGAGGGTTCTTTAAAAAAAATATAAAAAAAAACTCTTTTTATTACTTTTTTTAAGTTATGCAAGATATCTAATAAATGATTTCATTTAAAGTATGTTTTTTCCAGAATGAGTTTATATGATAAAATATATCTAAAAATCCCAAGAGAAATCAATAATATCACTCTCATCAACATCAACTTGAATATTATGTTTCTCAATAAATGATATTGCTTCAAGATTTCCCTCTTTTTTTGCAGTGTAGAAAAATATTGATGCTTTTTTAAAATCATCAATATAATAGTAATATAAAGCATATAAAAAAGTTGTAAATGGGTGATTTTTAAAACTATCCTCTTTTAAAAATTCAAAAGCTTTTTCTAAATCTACATCAACTCCATACCCCAAAATAACCATCTTTGTAAAAGCATATTTTTCATAAAAAGAGTATGGTTTATCAATATGATATTGGAGAGCTTTTTCAAATAGTAATGGGTTGTTTTGTATCTCCCCAAGCTCAATTAAAGCAGGAGAAAATCCCTCCTTTAATGCTTTTTTAAAATAAAACTCTGCCTGTTCTATATTTTGTTCAATTTTTTTAAAACTATTTTTTAAAAATACTCCATAAATATAGCAACTTTCAGATGACATTGGTAACTCTATATCTGGAAATATCTCATTTATAGATATTTTATCAAATGCACTAATTCGAAGTTTATCAATCTCTGCCTCAAGCTCAATATTTTTAAAAAGATGATAAAGTTCACTCATTTTAACTCCATAAAAATAATATAATAAAGAAAAGTTTTTATTGTTTTTAATAAAAATAAAAAATAATAAAAATAGAAAAAAAATTATATTTTTCTACTCAAACATCATAAAAAATCTCTCAACTCTATAAAAAATAAGATCTCTTTCAACATCAAGGGGTAAAATATGAAAAGATTTTGTAAGTGTAAGTTTATATTTTGTTTTTGATACTATTTTTCTAAAAAAATAGTTAGATTGAGAAAATGGAACTGTATTATCCCCTTTTGAGTGGATTATAAAAGTTGGTTTATCTATTTTTTTTATAAAATCTCTATTCTCTTTAAGAAAATATGATAATCCAAATATCAATCTTATGGATACTCTTTTCTCTCGACTGTTTATTGTTCTTTGTAGCTGATGTTTTATATCACTCTCTTTTCTTCTTCTATATGGATAAAGTCTGTTTAAAAGAGAGTATCCAAACATATGAAGGAGAAATTGCTGAACTGTTTTAAGTTTATATGGAGCAGCAAGAAGTGTTAATGTTTTGATTTTACTACTTTTTAATTCAACAGACAATCTTGTTGCAAAAGCTCCTCCTAAAGATAATCCAACAATATGAATTATCTCATAATTTTTTTCCGATATCTCTTTTTGAACTCTATTTTTTAAATCTTCATACCACTCAATTGGTATTGAATCTCCAAATCTTTCAAGTGAGTTATGCTCCATAAGAAGGGGAACCCAAATTGTATATCCAAGCTCTGCAAAATGCTTTGCCATAAATCTAAAGTTATATGGAGAGCCCATAAAACCATGAATAAGTATAACTAATCTACTATCACCCTCTATAAATATATCTTTTTGACCATTATTCTCAATATTCATAATAGTTCCTAAAAAATTAAAAAAATAAAAATAACGATTTAATATTTTTAAACAAAAAATTTAAAATATAAACTATTTAATAGTAACAATCTCTTTTTCACCCGCTTTTATTGTAATCACCTTTTCTAAAAGAAGTTTTGAGTCTTTAATAATTTTTAAATTAATATTAACTTTACCTTCAGATAAAGAGGATGGTCTCTCTCTGTATATATAATTTTCATTGCTACTTTTATATTTATTGTTGATAAATATATCCCCTTTTTGGCTATTTATAATTTCGATGGATGCAATCTCCCAATTAAGCCTTATAACTAATGGTATAGAGGCTGGTTTCTGATAAAAAAGCTCCTGTTCAAAAGGTAAACACCCTTGGGACTCAATTTTTAATCTATACTTTTGATTTGTGTTAAGTGTTATAAATTGAGCATTTCCATAACTATAAAATTTATCATCTATTTTTATGGAGGCTGCTTTTGGAGTTATTTTTATTGGAAGTCTAAATTTTATTTTTTTTGAGATTTTATTGCTATTTTTTTCTATTTTATTCTCATTTTTATTTTCTGAAGTACTATTTAAATCATTATTACTATTTTTAGAATCATTATTACTATTTGAATCTGTTGAGTTTTCATTATTTATATCATTTTTATTTGTGGTGGTTTTGTTACTATCTAAATCATCTATTTTTCCATTTTTATTTTCTGATTTATCATTATTACTATTTGAATCTGTTGAGTTTTCATTATTTATATCATTTTTATTTGTGGTGGTTTTGTTACCATCTAAATCATCTATTTTTCCATTTTTATTTTCTGAACTACTATTTTTAGAATCATTATTACTATTTGAATTACTATTATTATTTTTTTTATTGCTATTTATATATTTTTTTAAAAAAATATACGATGTTGATCCTATAAAGGAAATAATTATAAATATTGTTAAAAGTTTATGAAGAAGTTTTCTTCTCTCTCCTTTATTCATTATAACTTGTGCATTTTTATTTTGAGGGTCAATTTGTAAAACAATATTTATGTAGTGTGTTGCTTTAGCTCTCAAGCCTTTTTGAAAAAGTATTTGTCCCTTTTTTAGGTATAGGAAAACAATTTTATCTTTAAAATTTTTTTGATACTCTTCTGGATTTTTAAAATACTCTATTTTTTCACTCTCAAACTCAAAAGATATCTCTCTAAAATAGCTTTTTATATCTTTAATGATATCTATTGCAGAGTTATATCTCTGTTTTTTATCCCCTAAAAGCATTTTTTCAACTATTTTTACAATTGAGTTTGGAATTAATTGGTTTATTTGATGTGGATGTGTATATTTACAGTGTGAAATATTTGCTAAAAGTTGACCTGTATTTTTACCTTTAAATGGAAATTCAGTTGTTAAGAGATAGTATAAAATAATTCCTAATGAGAATATATCACTTTGATGGTCAATTTCAGAGTCTCCAAGATGCTCTGGAGACATAAACATTGGTGAACCCATTATTGAGCCTGTTGTTGTTAGAGATTTATACTCCCCTAAAATTGAAGCAATTCCAAAATCGGTTATTTTTATCTGACCTGTTTCAGAGATCATTATATTTTCTGGTTTTAAATCTCGATGTATAATTTTATGTTGATGTGAATAAAAAATCCCCTCTAAAATATCTAACAATAGCAATAATGCTATTTCACTATATTTTATTGGATGAGACTCGACAAAATCGGAAAGAGTTGTTCCATTAATATACTCCATAACAATACAACTTTGATCTCCCTCCTCAATATAATTATATACATGAACAATATTTGGATGGTCAAGACGAGCAATAGCTAAAGCCTCTCGCTTTAGTCTCTCCCTATTTTTAGGATCTGTTGAAAGTGCTGGATGAAGTAACTTTACAGCAACATAACGCTCAAGAGCAATATCTTGGGCAAGATATATTGTGGACATCCCTCCTTTACCAAGCTCTTTAATAATTTTATAATTTTTATCTTGAAGTAGTTCCATAAGCAAATAAAAATATTAAAAGAGTCTACTAAATCTTTTAAAATATAGCAAGGGTAAGATTTAAAAATTAAAAAAATCAAAAAAAAAATCACTATTATAATGATAATGGATCTCTATCAACCAAAATATCAATATTTGTAGATAGTTTTAATAAAATAATAAAATGTAGAAGTTTTGTTAACTCATAATCAATAATTTTTGGTTGTTCTGATTTGATTTGAATTAAAAATCTAAAAGTGTTTTTTATTTTATAAATAGGGGCTTCAGAAGGTTGAGAATAGATTGCTTTTGATGGTTTATACTGCTTTATTTTCTCAACAGACTGTCTTAAAAGTATCTCATTTTGAGATGTTATCCAAACTGTTGCCATTTTAAAAAATGGTGGATATGAAAGAGCCTTTCTCCACTCTAACTCATGTTCCCAGAATTTATCAAAATTTTGCTGAATAAAATACTGTATTGCATAGTGTGTTTTTGAGTATGTTTGCAATATAACTTGCCCTTTTTTTTCGGAACGCCCTGCACGTCCTGAAACCTGAACAAAATCCTGAAATGCATGCTCGCTTGCTCTTATATCTGGCATGTGAAGTGCTTGATCTGCTAATAAAACAGCAACAAGAGTAACATTTGGAAAGTGATGCCCCTTTACAACCATCTGTGTTCCAATAAGAATTGTAGTCTCATTATGTTTCACTTTTCTGATAACTTCTGCCATTTTAGAGTAAGATGTAATAACATCTCTATCAAGTCTATCTATATTTGCTTTTGGAAAAAGTGTTTGAAGCTCCTCCATAACTTTCTCTGTTCCAATAGAGAGATGTTTAATTTTTTTACTTTGGCATTGAGGACAAAAATTTGGTTTTGTCATCTCTGCTAAACAGTAATGACATTTTAGTTTATTATCATTTTTATAGTAGGTGTAGGCAACATCACAAGAGCTACATTTAAGAACATATCCACAATCACTACATATTAAATTTCCATGATATCCACGCTTGTTAAGATAAATAATTGCCTGCTCTTTTTTTTGAACAACCTCTTTTAATGCCCAATAGAGTGGTTTTGTGATAGATGTGTTTTCAATAAAAATATCTTTCTCTTTTAAATCAACAACATTTATCTCTGGAAGTGGCATCTGATTTATTCTTTGTGGTAGATTTCCAGAACTATATCTTTTTTGTGAAACATTATAAAGTGTTTCAAGAGAAGGAGTTGCAGTTCCTAAAAGAACAGGAATTGAGTGAATAGAACCAAGTAAAACAGCCAAATCTCTTGCATGATATCTAAAGGCTGTTTCGCTCTGTTTGTAAGAGTGATCTTGCTCTTCATCAATTATGATAAGTCCAAGATTATGAACAGGGGCAAAAACAGCAGAGCGAGCACCAATAACAACTCTAATCTGTTTTTGAGCAATTTGATACCAATAGTTACTTTTTTGAGATGGAGTTAGATTACTATGAATAATGGCAATTTTTGAAAAATCAATTAAATCTAAAAAATAGGCTACAGTTTGATCTGTTAGTGCAATCTCTGGAAGAAGAATAAGTGCATTTTTGCCAAGTTCTACTGCTTTTTTAATTAATTGATAGTAAACCTCTGTTTTTCCAGAACCTGTTACACCTCTTAAAAGATATGGATATGATTTTGATTGCTCAATATAAGTTGAAATATGTGATATGATATCACTTTGCTCTTTTGTTAAATGAATATTATTTGGACGAGAAGGTAAAAGAGATGTTTGAGGAGTTACAAAAAGGGATACCTCTTTTGTTTCAATAAATCCAAGCTCTTCAAGTTTAGGAAGAACTGTTTTAACTCTTGTTTTAAAGACCTCTTTTAACTCTTTTAATGAGACTTTTTTTTCAGAATCAAGATATTGAATAAGCTCTTTTTGTGAAAATCTGGAGAATGAGTTCATGGCTAATGTTGAGTTAAATGTTGATGTTAACTCAATATAAATCTCTTTTTTGGGAGGATGATTTATTTTATCATGTTTTTGCTGTTTTATTGGTAAGGCAAACTCTAAAACTTTTCCAAGAGATAGGTGATAGTATTCCGATACCCATTTTAGATATTTTACATATTTTTCACCAAGTGAGATATCTTCAAAAATCTCATATATATATTTTAATTTATGTGGAGATGACTCTATAAACTCTGTTACAATTCCTAAAAATTTCTGATTTCTTAGAGGAACAATAACAAGAGTGCCTATATCTACTTTACCCTCTAAACTCTCTGGAATAGAGTAGTCAAAAGGATCAACTTTTAGTGGTATTGAAACACGAATAATAGTTGCCATTTCATCTTCTTAAAAAAATTTAAATTTAAAAAAAATAAAAATCAATAAAAATAGAGTAATTTATTATAAAGCAGCAATAACAGATATCTCAACAGATACATCTTTTGGCAGTTTTGCAACCTGAACAGCCTCTCTTGCAGGATATGGCTCTTTAAAATATTGAGAGTATATCTCATTCATTTTGGAGAAATCACCCATATCTTTTAAAAAAACAGATGTTTTAACAACACTATTAAAACTACAACCAGCCTCTTGAAGTAGTATAGATATATTCTCTAAAACCTGTATTGTCTCTTTTTCAATTCCAACAACAAGCTCACCTGTTTTAGGATTAATTGGAATTTGACCTGATAAAAACAGAAAACCATTTGCAATAACTCCTTGTGAATATGGTCCAATTGCAAGAGGGGCTTTGTTTGTGTTAATAGTTTTTTTTAGAGTTGTATCCATTTAAATCTCCAAATTAAAACTATATATTATTGATTTATTTTTGATATGTCAATTGCTATTTTTATCTTTTTTTTTAGTTTTAAAAGAGAGAAAAATATAAAAATAATTAATCCTCTCTATAACGACTCTCAATTTCAGAGAGTGAACTTTGAAGTACTTTTTTTGTTTCACTATTTTTCTCTTTTGATATTAGCTCTTTTACTTTCTCAATATCCTTTTTTTGACCAATTTTTCCAAGAGCAAGAGCAGCCTCTTTTTGAATATCAATTGATTCCTCATCCATTGCAGAGTAAACCATGTCTATTTTTGTTTTTTCAGAGTAGTTTAGTTCTCCAATTGCATAAATAACTGCCTGTCTAACTTTTGAATCACTATCTTGACCATAAATTGTGATAAATGGCAAAGTTGTTCTTTTAAGGGTTTTTGCTAAACCATAGATTGCCCACATTTTAATTTCAGAATCATCCTGCTCTAGGAGATCTAAAAATTTTTGTTCCATCTCCATAGGAATTTTACTACTTAATTTAACAAGAGCCTCTAATGAAGTAACTCTTATTGCCCTTATTGATGATGTTATATACTGTTCAAGAAGTGGTATTGCATCTGTAACTTTAAAATCAATTAATCCTCTTATTGCTCCAACTCTGATATCATTATTTGAATCAGATATATAGGCTATTAAAAGCTCTTGAACCTCCTCTTTACTATATTTGTATGCAGATTCAAGAATAGTTTTTCTAACTTTTTCAGAGTTATCCTTACTTATTGTTGATATTTTTAACCATGATTCCTTTCCAGAAATCAATGTTAATGTTTTTACTGTCTCAACTCTAACAATCTCACTTTCATTTGTTAAAAATATTGAGATTTTTTCAATAATAGAGATATCTTTTTTCCCAGTATATTTTTTGGATAAATCTATTAAAACATATTTTTGTAGAAGTGGATTTTTATGCTCTAATAGTGATATTACTGTTTTTTCATTATATAACTCTATAAAGCCATTTAAGGTTTCAATTAAGCCATCTTCAGAGTTTTTAAATGCAAAATCAAATATTGGAGTTGTTGCCTCTGTATATTTTAGTAAAAGGGCTGTTTTTCCACATTGAGTAGCTGTTTTAATATTTTTTTGTGTCTTTATGCAATTTATAAGAGACTCTTGTGTTTCAACCTCTTTATAATCTTTAAGTAACTCTGCTGCTTGAAGTGATATTTTCTCATCACTATTTTTAACTTGATAGTAAAGTGCAAATTTTTTATATTGAGGTTGGGTAAAAAGTATATTTGAGGCAACTAGAGATACTTTTTCTGATTTATCATTTAAAAGTGTTTTAATTTTTTCAAAACTCTCTTTTTTTGTTGCTGATTTTAGGTGCTCTAAAACCATCAATTTTATTTTTTCATTTTCATCATCAAGCATTAAAGCAAGCATTGTTTCACTATTTTTATATGTTGCTATTTTTTTAATAACACCTATTTTTGCATCAATATCATCATATTTTAGAAAAAAAGATAATCCTTTTGATACAAATTTAGGATCTCCAGAGGCAATGAATATATTTGATGCAACTAAAAGAACCTCTGAAGAGTTCTCTTCCTCTGTTTTTTTTGCAATTTGATTTAATATTTCTGGTTTTTTAGTTCCTGATAATCCTTCAAGTGCTGCTAGAAGTAAAGTTTTGTCATTTTGAGTTAAAAATGGAGTTAAATATTTATCACTATCTTTCAATTTTAAATAGGAGAGTGACTTCATAGCAGCAACTTTTTCAAATTTTTCTCCATTTTGTATTGTTTGAATAATAAAATCAACTATTTTTTTATCAGATTTCTCTAAAAGTTGATAAAACTCATCTCCTTTTACTATCTGTTTATTGGGAAGCAAAATAAGAGCATACACCATTTTTGAAGGTGGCAAAGCTCTCCACATCTCAATTTGGAGTGTGAAAGTTGTAAAAGAGATATCATTTCTTGATAAAATCTCCTCTTTTCCACTAATAGTAAAAGCTATTTTTTCTACTCCATACTCTGTGAATGTGTATACCATCTCTGAAATAATCTCTTTTTCATGTTTCTTATTTGTTGTTCCAATATCAATAGATAAAATTTTATCTATTGATAACCGTTTTTGTGCCTCTGGGGTATCAATAAGTTTTGAGTTTGAGTAGAGATCACTTTTTTTAAGAGCAAGAAAAGAGAAAATCTCTTTATACTGCTGAATCTCTGTCTCTTTAACCTCTAAAGGGTAAAAGTATGGTAATAAAATCTGTTCTCCAAAAGATGAAAGAGGGCTTTTTGTTGTTTCATATAAAAGAAAGCTTCTCTCTTTTGATAGAAGCGGGGTGCTAAAAATCAAAAAAAGTAAAATAGATTGAATTAACACTACTTTTTTCATAAATGCTCCTTAATAGTGACTATTTTTAGATGTAAAAAACAAAATATTATTCATTTAACATAAAAACTTTTATATAATATTGGTTTTTATATTTTTTTAACTAAAAAATATAGAATTTAAAATTTTAGTAACTTACAAACTCATTAAATTCACTTTTTTCTGTTTTAATATATCTTTTCTCAACAAGTTGAGATGAGTGTATAAAGTTATCTTTTTTCCCAAAATCTAAAAGCAATGTTTTTAATATAAGTTCAATTGCCTGAAAATCATAAAGTGTTTGCATATGACCAATTTTTCTTAATAAGATATTATTTGCCTCTCGATATGGTAATCTTGCATTTGATGATGGAAATATAACAGGATCAATATAGGTGTAGATTGATGTATAATCAACTCCTGTTGGTAGATTTGCACCATTTAACTCTCTTATAAAAGAGCTATTAGGTCTCATCTGTCTTGCTGATTCCCCTTCGATTCTTGGAATTTTTCTAAAAAGTTTTCTCAAAGACTCAAGAAAAATTTTATTTATATCACTCGCATAAGCAAAATTAGTTCCTTTATGAGGGGTTGAAAGAAATATAGCTTTTTTTATAAATTTATCTGCACCCAAAAACTGAATCATATATCTTGCAACAAGCCCACCTTGGGAGTGACCAATAAGATAAACCTCTTCTGGATTTGTATTTTTAATAACCCACTCCAAAATTTTCATCTCATACTCTGCTGATTTTCTTATATCTTGGCTGTATGGTTGATATGTTCCTGATATTGCAAATATATTAAAAAGCTCTGACTCTAAAACTCTCTCAAGTCGCTCATTTCCTACAGTTCCCTGAAAATATCCATGATAGATAAAGGCTATCTTTTTTTGCCCTTTATACTCTTTCATTCTTACAGGAAGATACTTTTGTCCTAAAATATTTGACTCTCCAAAATCTATAATATGATCCATAAAATTTTGAAAAATATAGTACAATTCTGCATACCCAGAGGCTAAAAGTCTAATATTTGCAAATATTGGTTTGCTATTGTTATCCCCTTTAGCTAATTTAGGCTTAAATGTTAAAATATTTGATGGCATAAAATCTCCCTCAATTGCTTATCTCATTTTAATTTATTTTCACCAAAAGTCAAGAATCTATATTTATTGACATTTTTTAGTAGAAAAGCTATCATAAATTTATAGTATTTTTTAATAATATAAAATACTACTATTTATTTAAAAGAGGTTACTATTTTTTCTGTTTTTTAAAGAAAAAAAATATACTATTTTTTTGATTTTATATCTATTTTTTAATTTTATTTAAAAAATTATTATCAAAATTTTTGAGGTTAAAATGGATAGAAGGGATTTTATCAAAAATATATCTTTGGGGGTTGCCCCTTTTTTTATTGGAAAATCTCTTTTTGCAGATAGCAAAAAAGATTCAAATAAAATAACAGATATAACTTTTTTACATACAAATGATACTCACTCAAGACTTGACCCATTTCCAGATGGAAGTGGTGGAAAAAGTAATATGGGGGGAGTTTCAAGAAGAGCCTCTTTGATAAAAGAGATAAAAAAAAACTCCTCTAATGTAATTATTTTTGATGGGGGAGATGCATTTCAAGGAACTCCATACTATAACTTTTATGAGGGAAAACTTGAATATCAAGCAATGTCAATGTTGGGATATAACTATGCAACATTAGGAAACCATGAGTTTGATTCAGGAACAGATAAACTTCTTGCAGCAATGGAACACTCAAAATTTAAAATAATATCATCTAACTACACTTCTGATTTGCCTATTTTTAAAAAACATGTTTTACCCTATGACATTTTTGAGATTAGTGGTATAAAATTTGCTATTTTTGGTTTAGGAATATCATTTAAAGGGCTTGTTGGAGAGGATTCTCATAAAGGTATAAGTGATTTGCCAATTTTTGATACTGCAAAAAAAATGGTATCTCAACTTAGAGATAAAGCAGATTTTTTAATTCTTCTATCTCATATTGGAGTTGAAATAGATGAACCATTAGCAGAAAAAATAGGGGGAATAGATTTAATAATTGGTGGACACTCTCATACACATCTTAAAAAACCATTTATTCCAAAAAATAGTGATACAATGATTCTTCAGGCAGGAGCCTCTGGACTATTTTTAGGAAAACTTGATTTAAAATTTAAAGGAAATAACCTTACTGAAACAAAATATGAATCAATTCCTATAAAATAGTAGAGATTTTATGAAACCTTTTCTTTTTACACTCAAACCTCAAGCAGTTGCAATATTTATTTATATTATAGGATGGATAGATTTTAAAAAACATCTTTTTGGTGATAGGGTTACTGTTGGTCATTTTTTTATGCTAATTGCTGTTTGGATTTTAATTAGTTGGTTTGCAAGAGTTAGAAATTTAAAAGACTCTAAAAATAAAAATATTTATTTTTACACAGAGGAGCATCGAAGATTTGCAGGTTTTGCAATAATTACTCTACCTTTATATACTTTAATATATTGGATTTATAACTATAAACCATTTTTTATTTAGAATTATTAAATATGAGTACTATTTTTTTATAAATATAAATAAAGATTTATTTTTATGATTAAATATTTTTTGTTTTTAAAATCTATCTGTTTTAAGGTTTGTTATGATTGAAAAAATAGTTAACTTAATTAAAAACCCAAAAAATCCAGCAATAATTATTTTATATATATTAACAATATTTGTCATCTCTATATCATACTTTATTATGGGAGACTCTTTATTAGTAGTTGTTGAGAGTAATTCATCAATAGTAAATCGATTGTTAATTTCTGGATATGCTTTTTTCTATTTTACAGTTTACAGTTTTTTATTTATTTTTGTTTTGAAAACACTGTTTTTTTTATTAAAAAAAATAAAAATTCCATTTACTGAAAAAATTAATAATTTTTTATTAATATCATTTATTTCAACTATTTTAATTTTAACATTTATTGACCAACAGGTTTATGCTCTTTTAGGAGTTCATATAAATTCTCCAATATTTATTTCAACATTACCAAAATTGAAGAAAGATGCAAATCTTGGTCCTAATAATTATATATTCATTATTGTAATTTTGTTAATAATATCTCTCTTTACATTTTTTCTTTATAAAATTTTAAAAAAATATATTCAAACAATACCAATTATACTAAATTTTATACTATTTACTGTTTTTATAATTACATCTTTTGTTATATCTAAAAAATCATCTAAATTGGAGATAATTTGGCTTTATATGTTAAATAAAAGTAATCACTTAGCAGAAACAATTACTCTTGATTATAATCCAAATAAGACAATTACTCTTAACAAAAAAAAAGATATTCTATTTATTGTTACAGAGTCTTTAAGATCTGATATGTTAAATGATGAAATTTTTCCTAATTTAACAAAATATGTATCTAAAAATAGATGTAGCATTTCTAAAAAACATTACTCCTCAACACACACAACAGTGAAATCTATTTTTTCAATTATATACTCTCTACACTCCTACTATTATTTAGTTTTTGAGAAAGATTATTTAAAAAAAAGATATATAAACTCATATATACTAAATACTCTAAAACAAAACAGTTATGATATTTATGGAGCATTTGCATCTACTGTTAATTATGATTCGAATTTAATAACACAAAATTTTGATTTTGTAAAAGAGTTTGAATCAAACAATATTATATTAGAAAAGGAGTATCAATATGATGAAGTTATAATGGATTGGTTAAAAAAGAATTATCAAGAAAGAGATAAAACTAAATCATTGCTATTTTTTGTATTTTTTGACTCTACACACTTTGCATATAATTATCCTAAAATGTTTGAAAAATTTAAACCAGTAATAGATTTAGAAAAAAAAATAGTTTTAAAATCAAGTTTAGCAACAAAAGAGAAAAAAAATGAGCTATTTAATAGATATAAAAATAGTGCTTTTTATGTTGATTCAATGATTGGTGAGCTTTTAGATATGTTTAAAGAACAAATAGAAAGTAATGAGTTAATTGTTGTTTTTACAGGAGATCATGGAGAGGAGTTTTGGGAGTTTGGTGGTTATGGACATGCTGCTACAAGTTTTTACAATCCAAGAATACAAGTTCCATTAGTAATATGTTTGCCAGATATTGAGGATAAAGAGATTAAACTATCATCTCATATTGATATTTTCCCAACCATTATTGATTATTTAGGTGGAGATTTAAATATATTATCTCAATTTACAAGTGGAAAATCTCTTTTAAAAAATAGTGATAATCGATATGTTATTACCTCTGGACATAGCTTTCCCTTATTTGAAAAAAAAACTGCTTTAATATCATTAAATGGAAAACTCTGGTTAGAGAAAATCTCTGATTCTATTGATAAAATAAATGAATTTCTAATATTAAAAACAACAGATATTAATGATATTGAAATTAATGAAATTTCAATAGATTTAAAAAATCAATTAGATGATTTTAAGAAAAATGAGTTTAGTAGATTTTTAAAAAAATCAAAATAGTAGTTAATAAAACTATCTTACTAATTTAAATTGATATTTGAATTCTCTTTAAAGTAATGCTGGTAAAATGTTACTCTTTATAACTACTTTTAATTCGGAGAGAATATGATTGAAAAAATAGTTAACTCAATTAAAAACCCAAAAAATCCAGCAATAATTATTTTATATATATTAACAATATTTGTCATCTCTATATCATACTTTATTATGGGAGACTCTTTATTAGTAGTTGTTGAGAGTAATTCATCAATAGTAAATCGATTGTTAATTTCTGGATATGCTTTTTTCTATTTTACAGTTTACAGTTTTTTATTTATTTTTGTTTTGAAAACACTGTTTTTTTTATTAAAAAAAATAAAAATTCCATTTACTGAAAAAATTAGTGATTTTTTATTGATATCTTTTATTCCAACTATTTTAATTTTAACATTTATTGATCAACAGCTTTATACTCTTTTAGGAATTCATATAAATAGTCATTTATTAATTCAAAATTTATCTCAATTACAAAGAGAAGCAAATATTGATTTTAATAATATTTTTATTTTTATAATTATATTTTTTATATTTTCATTTGTGATATATTTTTTATATAGAATATTAAAAAAATATGTAAACAAAATACCAAATATTATATATTTGCTTTTATTGATAATAAATTTATTAATTCAGATATTTATCATATTAGAAAAATCTCAAAAATTGGAAACAATTTGGTTATATATGCTTAATAAAAATAACTATACATATCTTAGGGAAAAAATAGAGTTAAATTACAATCCCACAGAAAAAATTACCCTAAAAAATAAAAAAAATATTCTCTTTATTGTGTCTGAATCTCTTCGATATGATATGTTAAATGAGGATATTTTTCCAAATTTAATGAAATATACTAAAGAAAAAAAATGTATTATTTCTGAAAACCACTTCTCCTCTTCACATTCAACAGTTGGCTCTATTTTTTCTATGTTATACTCTTTGGATTCATATTATAATCCAATATTTGAGAAATATTTTTCTCAGAATCAATATAAATCATCATATATAATGGATATTTTTAAAGATAATGGTTATTTGAGTTATGGTGGATTTGCTTCTGATATCAACAAGTTCTCAAATGATGTAATAAATAATTTCTCTTATAATATAAATTTCACTTCAAAAAAAATATATGCTAAAAATGCTAATGATTATGATATTCATATTATTAATTGGTTAAAGAAAAATTATAATAATCACAATAAAAATATCCCAGCAATATTTTTTATGTTTTTTGTGTCAACACATTATGGTTATGATTATCCAATAGAGTTTGAAAAATTTCCTACAACAATGAAAACTAAAGGAAGAATTCTTTTTAATTCAACTTTGGCAAAAAAACAGAATAAAAATGATTTATTTAATAGGTATAAAAATAGTGCCTATTATACAGACTCATTAATAAAAGAGTTATTTGATGTTTTTTCAAAAGAGATAGAAAAAAATGAATTAATTGTTGTATTTACAGGAGATCATGGAGAGGAGTTCTGGGAATATGGAGGTTATGGTCATGCATCTATAAGTTTTTATAATCCAAGAATACAAGTACCTTTAGTTATATGTTTGCCAAAAAGAGATTCAGAAAAAATCTATTTATCATCTCATATTGATATATTTCCAACAATAATTGATTATTTGGGTGGAGATATGGAAAAATTATCTAAGTTTATAACAGGCAAATCCCTCTTAAAAGATAGTGGTGAAAATAGATATATTATAACTTCAAGTTATGGATTTCCTGTTTTTGATAAAAAAATGGTTGCACTAATATCAACTAATGGAAAATTGTGGCTTGAAAAAATATCAGATTCTATTGACAAAATAAATGAGTTTTTAATATTAAAAAAAACAGATATTAATGATGTTAAAATAGATGAAATTCCAATTAATTTAAAAAATCAATTGGATGATTTTAAAAAAAATGGGTTTGGTAGATTTTTTAAAAAATCAAAATAGAGCTTAGAAATATAAAATCAAAAAGCAAAATATAGTATTTCTCTTTTAAAAAATATGAAAAAATAAAATTTAAAATAAATATTGGTACTATTAAGAGTAAAATTGGATACAACAAGGATGTTATAAATGATGTAAAAAAAATAGGGGATATAAATAGAGTTGAAACTAAAATTTTTGAAATAAGAAGCTCTCTTTTTTTTATTGGAAATATAGATTTTAATTCAGACTCTAAAAAAATAAAAAAATATGTTGGAATTAGTGATAAAAACATTGTAGTAATAATAAAAATCTCCACTTTTACAGTTATTTTCTGAATAAAAATTAAAATAAAAATTAAAGATAGTGAAAAAATATAGTTTAAAAGAGAGAAAATTCTATATTTTCTTTTTAAAATTGCAATATCTTTTTTAATTAAAGCAATTAAATTGCTTTTTTCTACTAATTTTAAATCTTTTTTTGCTGTTTTATTTAGATTACTATTTTTAGAAAATAGATTTATAAAAAATATTAATAATCTCTCTTCCCAAAAACTCTCCTCTATTTTATAAGATCCACTTTCATAAAAATGTTGATAATTATTTATAAAAGCATAAACTCTTCTTATATATTTTGG
>DYRY01000066.1:0-7436 GCA_020718465.1 Anaeromyxobacter dehalogenans
AAAGATGTTGTTTGTATGGATAATCGTTATAAAATGCTTCATTTTGCATTTGATCTTATTGTTGCTGATGGTGATGTATCAGATGAGGAGTCAGAGCTGTTTTCAATAATTGGGCATCATTGGGAAGTTGATATGGATCTATTTTTTCAGCAAAAAAGAGAGGAGATTCTCTCTGAAAAATATAAACCACATAAAAAATTAGACCCAGATTGTATTGTTTAAGATGACTATTTAGAAAAATTTTAGATTTTAAGAAAAATATACCAAAAAACTATTGAAATTATATCAAAATAAAGTTAAATTCAAGACTGTTTTTTTTGGAGTGTATTTATGGAGCTTCATTTTAGAGATATCTCTAATCATGATGATTTTTGTGGATGGGTTAAAAAAGCAAAAGATGAAGGGAAAGAGCTTCATCTTGAGGTTGGTTATGGCTCTGGAATCGTTTTAAGAGATAGAGTTTTAAAAAATAGAGATGCAATTCATATTGGTTTTGAAGTTCAATTAAGATTTGTTTATCGACTTAAAAAATTTATATCTAAATTTAAAGTTGAAAATCTTTATCTTCAAGGAGCAGATGCTAAATATATGATTCCACGTTTTTTATCACCTGAATCTGTTGATAGATACTATATTTACTACCCAGACCCTTGGTGGAAAAAAAAACATAAAAAATATACCCTTTTTGACTATAATTTTATATCCGATTTATATAGAACAATGAAAAAAGGGGCTGTTTTAAATATTAAAACAGATGTGGAGGAGTATTATAATAGATTAATTGAGATGTTTGATAAGTTTGGTTACTTTGAAAAAACAGAATTTGATGATCAATCAGCAATAAAAAATAAAAGTAGTTTTGAACAGGCTGCTATTTTAAATGGCAATCCACTTTTTTCACTTGCATTTAAAAAAAATTAATCTCTATATTTTCATGAAAAAATAATTTTGCTTTGTTTTGTTTTTAATAAGAGATATTTTATAAGAAAAAGTAGAGTTTTATAATTTATTTAGCAAGTTTTTTAACAAGAGATTTTAAAAGATTGTAGGTTGCCTTCACTGAATCAACATGTGTTCTCTCCCAAGAGTGAGATGAGTGAACTCCAGGGCTTATAAGTAGTGCTTTAAAATCATTTCCAGCTCTTAATGCAGCAGCTAAATCGGAACCATAATGTGGGTATATATCAATAACATAAGGGATTTTTTCCTCTTTTGCAATCTCCTCTGCAATTAATCTTAATTCATAATTAAAAGGAGAGGCTGCATCTTTTGCACAAATTGTTACAGAATCCTCTTTTGTTTGTTGAGTTTTTCCCATTACACCATTATCAACAACAATAGCATACTCAATTTCATCAGAAAATCTTATATTTGCACCAAAACCAACCTCCTCTAAAACAGAGAAAAGAAGATATATATCTTCAGAATATATCTCTTTCTCCTCTAAAAATCTTAATAAAATTGCTACTCCTAACTTATCATCAAGATGACGACTTTTAATAAAACCACTTTTTGTATACTCAAATGATGTATCCCAAGAGATAAAGTTACCAACAGAGATTCCCAAATTTTCAACATCCTCTTTTTTAGCTACTTTTTCATCTAAACGAATAATAATACTCTCTTCATCAAACTCCCCTTTTTCAAAATCTCTTCCAACAGCATGAACAGATGACTCTTTAAAAATAACTGTTCCACTATATCTTTTATCTTTTGTTGTGATAATTGTACAGTAGTTTCCAAGAACGGTAAGTGGTGAAAATCCCCCAATATTTGTAAATTTTACTGTTCCATCTGAAAAAATATCTTTTACCATTGCACCTAATGTATCACAGTGTGCAGAGAGTAAAATAGCTTTTCCTGTTGGGTTTTTACCTCTAATTTTAACTAAAATACCACCTCTTTTTAATTCAGATAACTCTAAATTATCAATTTTCTCCAATTTTTTAACTAAAAAATCGGTAATCTCTTTTGAATACCCAGAGATAGATGGAGTTTCAATTATCTCTTTAAGTAGTTTTATAAAATTTTTATCCATTACAAATCCTAAAATAGTTTCATTAACTTATCATAAGTTTAGTTGTTTTGAAAGATTTAAGTTTATTGATAATAAAAACTTTAAATTTTTTATTCTATAAAAAATAATTTATATAAATAATTCTAAAATTTGGTAATTTTTTCAAAAATTAATGCCTCTTTTTCTTTTAATAAAAACTCTATCGTTGAATATAAAGCTCTATTTTCATTTATTAGAGTTTTTATTTGAATATTTTCTGCCTCTAACTCACTATTTTTATTTTTAAGATCATTTAGTTGATTTATTAAAATCATATTTTCATCAACTAATCTCTTTTGATTTTGCAGATTTTTAATATCATTATTTTCTAAAATTATTACTTTTTCTTTTAAAAAATCTAATTTTTGCTGAAAAAAACTATTTTCGAACATTAAATCTCTATTTTCAATTTTTAAATCAAAAACAGCATTTTCTAATTTGATTGATTCTTGTTTAACCATTTTTAATTGCTCTTTTAATTCAAAATTAATTTTATTCAAATTATCAATTTCATTTATATAAAGAGTATTTTTTTCTAAAATCTCTTTAAAATTTTTTATAAAATCCTCTTCAACCACTTTAATAACCTCCAAAAATAAAGAATTATAACATTTTTTTATAATTTTTACAATAATCCTAAATGGGAGTTTTATTTTTATAAATTACTATCAAATTATTAAAATTTTTATAACATACATTTAGTAAAAAAGAATCTTAAATAAAATATAACCTTTTTTTAGTAATTTTCATTAATTTTCTTGACATTATTTCATATAATATTTAAATTCTGAATTAAATATGTGTGGAGTTTTTATTATGGCAGAGAGATATATAAACCTTTTTGGTATCTCAAAAGATGAAGTTGATTCTTATATAGATGGTAGTAGTATAAAAGTTACAGTTGAGAACTCTTTTATGGAGACTCTTTTAGTTTTAGAATCAGAAAATAATGAGTTATTAGAAGAGGAGTTTAAAAAAGGTTTAGAGAGATTTAAAATGAATCTTTTTTCAACCAAAAGGGAGTCACTTCCTGAAACAGTTCATAATCTTCTTTTAGATTCAGGGTATACACTTTCTGGTGCAGAGTCTTGTA
This sequence comes from Anaeromyxobacter dehalogenans, assembly GCA_020718465.1. Classification (GTDB taxonomy): domain Bacteria; phylum UBP6; class JAFGXH01; order JAFGXH01; family JAFGXH01; genus JAFGXH01. Next base: position 3,150 of record DYRY01000066.1, read on the forward strand.
CTGGAGGATTGATTTCAAAAATTTTAACAGATTATGATGGAGCCTCTTCATATTTTAAATACTCTGTTGTAACATATAGTAATGTCTCAAAAGAGAAACTACTTCATGTTCCATCTGATATTTTAAAAACAAATGGTGCAGTTTCAAAAACAACTGTTGTATCAATGTTAGATGGATTAGATTATATGATGCCAACAACTTTTGCCTATGCTGTAAGTGGAGTTGCAGGACCACGTGGAGGCTCTCCTGACAAGCCTGTTGGAACTGTTTTTATTGGAATTATGTCTTATGGACAACGTGAAGTAGAGAAGTATCATTTTGAGGGTTCTCGAGATGATATTAGAAAAAAAGCTGCTTGGATTGTTTTCAAAAAACTTCTTGATAAAGTTTGTAGAAACATATAATCAATAAAACTGCCTTAATCTTTTTTTACTAACTATCACTCTCTTTATCAATTTTTTTTTGACTATTTAACTCCTCTTCATCCTCTTTAAGAGATTTTTTAAAATTTTTAATCCCTTTACCAAAAGAGCCCATAAGTTGTGGTATTTTTGATGCTCCACCAAAAAGAATTAATACAATAGCAAGAATAACAAGAAGTTCTGGCATTGAAGGAATTGCTAGTAGAAACTCACTATTCATAAATCTCCTTTATAAAGTATTTTTTAAATCTTTTCTGTTTTTTTTACAAAAAAAAGAGTTCTAATTTGTTTTTTAAATCTTTTCTGTTTTTTTTACAAAAAAAAGAGTTCTCTCTATTTTCTTCTCTCATCAATTACAATAAGTTCTGTTTGAGCCTTATTTTTTAATATATGATTTTGAGGAATAAATCCAAAAGCCATTACATTTGGATATATTCTACTCTCTTTTCCAATTAATGTTCCTGGTGCAGTTGTTGCATTACAACCAATTTCAACACCATCACCAATAATTGCTCCCATTTTTTTTAAACCTGTGCTATATCGATAATCTCCTGATGTAACAAGAATCTCATCATTATATATTTTTAGATTTGCCAATTTAGTTCCAGCCCCTAAATTAACTCCATTACCAAGAATAGAGTCTCCAACATATGCAAAATGAGCTGCTTTGGCATTATTTAACATGATTGAGCTTTTAATCTCTGTTGTATGACCAATAACACAATTATCTCCAGTTATAACACCGCCTCTAATATAGGCACCATGTCTAATTTGGCAATTTTCACCAATAATTGTTGGCCCTTTTATATATGCACCACTTTCAACAACACTATTTTTACCAATAATAATTAAATCATCTGCTAAAAAAGCCCCCTCTTGAACAACTCCTTGAATTTTATTTCCAATATGTCTCTCAAGAAGTTGAAAAATATATTTATGAAGATTTTTTCCTAAAATTTGATAAACTTTATCAACCTCAAAAAGTGTTTTAAATGAGATATTTTTTAGGTCGAAGTAGTATTCAGGCTTTAAATTATCCATATTATCCTCCAAAATAGAGTTGAATTATAGTCTCTTTTATATAATTTTTCAATCCTAATTATTGATATTTTATCATATTAACTATTTTTTTTAAAAATCCAATATTTTATCTGTTTAGCTCATTTTTTTGAAGTTGGTTGCAATACCTTTTAATCTGAATTTAATCAGAAAAAAATCAAGATTTCTCTGTTAAAAAAAGAGTTTCTTTAGAAAAAAATCAAGATTTCTCTATTAAAAAAATGATAGTTCTATTTAGGAAGTGATGCTAAGATAAAATGTGCACCTTCACCTCTATTTGCAAAATTACAGTTATCATAAAAAGTCTCCTCTATTTTTGAACCAACAACAAGTTTTGTTGCTTGCTCTTTTATAAGGCTTCTTATAACAGTTGTTCTATCAATATTTTGAGCTCCCTCTCCCTCTTTTGTTCTTATAAACTCATCAACAGTTTGAGAATCAACTGTAATTTTAGTTTCAAGTGTTTTTGAAAGCTCAAGACGAGCTTTTGTTTGAGCTGCTTCAAGGGACTTTTCTGGATATGGATCTGGCATTGCAAAACCTACTGCATGAATCATACCCTTTTTTTTAGGAAGTTTTGTTACCCATTTTGGCATTTTATTACATTTTGCTCCCCAACGATCAACAAAGCTTTTTGAACTTGAACCACAACTTGTGAAAAGTGGTATGAATGAGATTATCAAAATTGCTAAAGCTAACTTTTTCATGAAACACTCCTTATATTACAGACACATTATACTTATTTTATACTCTCTGTCAAAAAGAATATTAAAATAGACATATCATTTATAAAAAATATTCACAAAAATCTAAAAATATTTTTAAAATAAAAAATTATCTTAAAATGGTAAAATATTTTTAGGCTCTTTTATAAATTTCTCACTCTCGGAACCAATTTGATTTAAACTATTTTTACCAAAACATAAAGTTCTACCATTATTTAAAAGCAAACAGGCATGATTTTCACCTGCTGAAATATCAATAACTCTTTTATTCTCCGTTACAAATATCAAGTCTCTTTTTCTTTGAATTGATTCATTTAATAAAACTGCTTTTCCAACAAGATATAGCTTTTTGTTTGAATCTAATATTAATGTAAAGCCATAACCTGCTTTTATATTCTCAACTTTACTATTAAATTTTATTTTTTTAGGAGTAGATTCATTTACTAAGGTATTATTTAAGAGTTGACCAAAATCATTTTTTCCCCAACAATATAACTCTTCAGAGTTAATAAAACAGTTATGAAAATCTCCAATTGAGAGATGTTTTATATCAATATTACTCTGAATTTTTGTTGGTAAAACTCTTTTAGTAAGTGTTCCATCCCCTAATTGACCAAATTGATTAAAACCCCAACTTTTAAATGATCCATCTTTTACTTGAACAATAGTATGAAATCCTCCAGCAAAAATATCAACAATATCATTTATATGTTCATTTTTGTATGGTGAGTATAGATTCTCTTTAGATTCATGACCAATTTGACCATCAAAATTACGTCCCCAGCAAAAAATTTCACCATTTTTATTAAGAGCACAAGAGTGTCTCCAACCTAATGCTATCTTTACAATATTCTCTAAATCTGGAATCTCTTTGGGTTCTTTTAAAATCTCTGGTTTTTCAAATCCAACTTGACCATGTCCATTATCACCCCAGCAGAAAACTTTACCACTTTTATTAAGAGCACATGAGTGTCTCCAACCACTATCAATTTGAATAATATCTTTTAATCCATTAACTTTTGCTGGATATTTAGATGTTTTTTCATTACGATTAACTCCTATTTGACCAAATTGATTATCTCCCCAACAGGTTACTGTATGATCATATTTTAAAGAGCAGTTAAAATCTCCACCTGATGTTAATGCTATATCAAAAGGAATACAAACCTCTTTGTATTCGTAGTAGTTTTCATCACAACTCCATTTACAGTAATCAGGAGAGCTCCAACCTTTACCTGTTGTAAATTTTATTGTTACATTCTCTTTTATCTCCTGTGAGTTTTGAGGAGGTGTTATTGGAGTACAAGGAACTTTTTTTTCATGAATACAGCTTTTTTTATCCTCTGTTAATGTAAAGTTTTCATCACACTCCCAACTACATTTTTTAGGTTTTCCCCATCCCCATTTTGATGAGTAGTAAACTTGATAAAATTTATCAACCAAATGGCTATTTTCTGGATGCTCTATATCAAAACATTTATCACTTTTTGTAGATATACAACTCTCTCCATCTTCAGATGTATAGTTTTTATCACAATTCCATGGACAGTTTTGAGGGTTACTCCATCCATCATTAGAGCTATAAGTTATCTCAACAGGTTTTCCCCACTCTAAAGTAGAGTTTTTAGGTGCTCTTATTGGTTTACAAGAGACCATTTTTGAGTTAATACATTTTCCACCCTCAAAAATATAGTCATTTTTGCATTGCCAAGAGCAAATTGGTGGTTTTTCCCAACCCCATTGTGTTGAGTATTTTATTATAACATTTTTTCTGATTAACTCTCCATTTGACACTGTTTTTACCTCTTGACAAGGTACCTCTTTTTTATTTATACAGATTTCACCATCCTCTGAAACATAATTTGTTTTACATCTCCATTCACATATTGAGGGAGATGTCCAGCCTCTTGCTTCTGTATAGTAAATAGTTTCATCTTTTTTAACAACTGTTGCTCCATCAGGAACATTTTCTGGAGATATACAACTAACTTTTTTCTGATTTATACATTTTCCATTTTCAAGAGTAAAACCCTTTTGGCACTCCCAAGAGCAGGCTTCTGATTTGCTCCATCCTTTTTGGG
>DYRY01000066.1:7536-15881 GCA_020718465.1 Anaeromyxobacter dehalogenans
CTATTGAAACAAGAGACTCAACAGAGTGCCCATTTTGAGGAGCATCTGCTTGAGAGCAACTAACTTTCTTTTTGTTGATACATTTGCCATTTTCAAGAGTGAAACCCTTGTTACAAGTCTCCTCTCCATACAAAAACAATGAAAAAAACAGACCAATAAAAACAAGTTGCCTCATAGCTCCTCCAAATAGTTGATATCTTTTAACATAATTTGCAAAAAATGTCGATATCTGATAGTAATAAATTATATTTTATTGAGGTTTTATGAATCTTTTTCTTCTTTCAGCAGGTTTAGGAACCCGCCTAAAGCCAATTACAAACAGAATTCCCAAACCATTAATATCAATTTTGGGTGTTCCAATGATTCAATATCCACTCTCTTTTTTTGCAAATATTGGGTTTTCAGAGGCTGTAGTAAATACATTTCACCTGAAAACATGTTTCAATAATATTATTTCAGAAACAGTTATTCCTATTCGGATTAATGAGGAGAAAATATTAATGGGAACAGCTGGTGGATTGAAAAATAGTGAGTATCTTTTTTCAAAAAATGAGCCTATTGTTGTCATGAATGGGGATATTTTTTATAATATCAACTTTAAGCCTGTTTTAGAGTACTATAAAACAGTTGAAAATCCATTAGCTTTAATGGTTTTAAAACCAAATAAAAATGGAAATGTAAGAGTAACAAAAAAAAGTTCTAATTTTTTTAATAAAAATAGAGAAACATCTAGTTTTTTTGATGAAAATGAGAGATATTTTATATCAAAATTAAGAGATAAAGAGTCAACTTTTTTCGATTCAAACAGTGATAGTTATCTTTTTACAGGTCTACAGATTATTTCATCTGATATCTTTAATTTTTTGGTGGATGAGCCTTCATGTATTGTTGAAACCTATATGAATCTCATTGAGTCTAAAAGATTGTATGCCTATATTGACTATAGTGACTCATATTGGTCTGATATTGGAACTCTTGAATCATATTGGAGAACATCTATGGATTTTCTTAACAATAGCAATATATATAGTGGTTTTATGGGAGATTTAGTTAATAAATCTTTACAAAAACAGAGTGAAGCTATCAAAAATCTAAAATTAGAGGTTTATAACTCTTTTATTGGTAAAGATATCTCTATTCCTAAAAAATCGGTTTTAAAAAATGCAATACTTCTTGATGGTTTTAAAAGTGAAGAGACTATTTTTGAAAATGGAGTTGGTTTTGAAAATCAATTTTTTAAATTTAATCATATTTGAAGTTCTGTTTTTAAAATAATAAATTAATACTATCTTAAAAAATAATTACACATATTATATTTTTTGTTATTTATAAGAATAAGAAAGAGTTCATTTATGATTTTTTTTATTTATAAAGAGTTATTTTATTTTTGATTTTCTCTCTTTATAGATTCTATAAAGTAGATATGAGTAAGGAATTATAACTTTTAATGGCTCGATTCCACTGTTTTGACCATTATAATTTGCTGAAATTGGAAACTCTACAACTTTTGCATTAATAATTGAGAGTTTACCTAAAAGGTCATTTGGATAGCCATAACGTGGAAAAATCTGATTTAAATCTATTTTTTTTAAAATCTCTGTTGTAATAATTGTATAACCTGATTGAGGATCTCTTATATTTTTTAATCCAGTTGCCTTCTCTGTTAAAATTGATAAAAAATAGGAACCAGCAAATCTTAAAAATGGCATTTTTGCAAATGTATCTTTTTTTGCAAATCTATTCCCTTTTATATAATCAACTCCATTTTCAATCATGAATTTGCCCATTGGCTCAAGCTCCTCTGGAGTCATCTGAAAATCTCCCGCCATAATAGCAATTAAATCAAATCCATTGTTTATTCCAAATCGATATCCACTTATAATTGCTGCTCCAACCCCCTGATTATATGGATGTTTTATAATATTTACCCTATCTATTTTTGGAATAGAGTTAATTGTATTATCAACACTTCCATCATCAACAATAATAATAGAATCAACAAATACAGGAACTGTTAAAACTGTTTTTTCAATCCATTTCTCCTCATTATATGCAGGAATAACAACAAGAATTTTTTTACCTAAAAGCATATAAAAACCACCTTTATATAAATAAAACCAAGAAAATAGATGATAAAAATATCTATTTTAAGTGTAAGATTATTATTATTTCTTAAAATAAGTCAATATAAGTTTAAAAATTGCAATATATTTTTACCATTTTTTCAAAAAAATCACGTTTAAACCGTTGATTTTATTGTTTATTATTGTTTTTTATGATAACATATATTGTTTTTATTTTGGAGGTTTGATGATTATTGAATTAATTAAAGAGAAAGAGCTACTTTCAGAAAAAAGTAGAGTTGTTGTTCCTGTTTTTAAAGAGCAAATTGAGAAAGATAATATTGTTTCTCAACTAAGTTTTATAACAATAAGCAAAAAAAATCAACTTAAAAAACTTATTGAAAACTCTCAATTTAAAGGGAAAGCAGGAGAACTCTTAACATTCAACTACTTTACTGATGATAGTGTTAAAACACTCTACCTTTATGGGGTTGGAAAAAAAGAGGAGTACTCTATTTTTAACTGGAAACGAGTTGTTTCTAAATTATATAGAAAAATATCTGCAGAGAAAATCACAGAGTTTACCCTATATTTGACTTGGACACCAAAAGTTAAAGAGTTAGATGGTTTTCTTGTTAAAACTTATCTAGGACTCTCTCTAACATCATATAAGTTTGATAAATATAAAACAAAAAAAGGTGATGAAAAAAATATTGAAAAAGTGTCTGTATATATTCCTGCAATTACAGAAAAACTTGATGAAAAGCAGTTAACTGAATCTATAAAATATGCCGAAAATATGGGTGAAGCTGTTAATAAAGCACGAGCTATTGTTAATGAACCACCAATAGTTATGTATCCTGAAACATTTAAAAATGAGGTCGAGGCTCTTTTTAAAGATAGAAAAGGGGTTAAAATAACTGTTTTTGATTTTGAAGAGATTAAAAAAAGAGGTATGAATCTTCTTGCAAGTGTTGGAATGGGTTCTTCTAAAAAACCCTATTTTATTGAGATTAATTTTAAATCATCTAAAAAAAATGCACCAACATTAGCTTTGGTTGGTAAAGGTTTAACTTATGATAGTGGTGGTTACTCTTTAAAACCATCTAACTCAATGGAGGGGATGCATCTTGATATGCATGGTGCTACAACAATGCTGGGAACCATGGATATGATTACAAGATATAAACTTGATTTCAATGTTGTTTGTTATCTTGTTGTTGCAGAGAATTTAGTATCTGGAGATGCTTATAAAGTGTCTGATATTGTAAAAGGTTATAGTGGAAAAACTGTTGAGATTATTAATACTGATGCAGAGGGTCGTTTAGCTCTTGCAGATGGCATCGCTTATGCTTGTGAGCAAGGTGCAGATGCTATTATTGAGGCATCAACTCTTACAGGTGCAGCACTTGTTGCCCTTGGAACTCAAATTGGAGCTATTTTAACAAAAAATGATAATCTTGCTAAAAATTTCTCTGAAGCTGCTGAAAATACAGAGGAGAAATTTTGGAGACTTCCAATGGAGGATAACTATAAAGATGAGATTAAAAGCTCTGTTGCAGATTTAAGAAATGTTGGGAAAACAAGATATGCTGGAACAATAACAGCAGGGCTATTCCTAAATGAGTTTGTTAAAGAGAATATCCCATTCATGCATCTTGATATTGCTGGTCCAGCTATGCTTGATAAAGATATTGATTTCTATAATGCTGGTGGAAGTGGTTTTGCAATTCAGGCACTTGCTCAACTTATTCTTCGTGGAAAACTTTTCTCTTAAGTCTAACATTTGAATAAAAAATAAATTAAAATCTGATTCTACATTTTTTTACTCACATCCACATAACTCAAATAATAAAATATCTATCAACTTCAGTGGGTTAAACAGACTGTTCATGTTATAATTTTATCTCTTCAAGAAAAATATAAAAAAAATAATAATAAATGAATAGTGTATTTTAATATACTGAAGAATAAAAAAATTATTCATGTGGATTTGAGTAAATTATATTACTATAATTATTAAAATTAGATTTGATTTTTTATCTGTTTTTTCATATAAATATAGAGTTAGTTTAGGTACTTAACTTTCTATTTATTATAAAACATCACCTTTCTTTTAGGAGAGTTTAGAATGATTACCTCAAAAGAGATTAGAAACGCTTTTTTAAACTATTTTGAATCAAAAGGGCATCAAAAAGTTAAAAGTGCATCACTTATTCCTATTGATGACCCTACTTTAATTTTTGTTAATGCAGGAATGGTTCCCTTTAAAAACTACTTTCTTGGAAAAGAGACTCCTCCATATGTAAGAGCAACCTCATCTCAAAAATGCATGAGAGTCTCTGGAAAACATAATGATCTAGAGCATGTTGGAAAAACTGCAAGACATCACACATGCTTTGAGATGCTTGGAAACTTCTCTTTTGGGGATTATTTTAAAGAGGATGCTATTTTTTATGGTTGGGATTTTTTAACAAATACCCTAAAGCTAGATCCAAAAGATTTATGGATAACAATATATACTGATGATGATGAAGCAGAGGCTATTTGGATTAATAAAATGGGGGTTTCTCCAGAAAGAGTGGTAAAATTAGGTGAGAAAAGTAACTTTTGGGCAATGGGAGATACAGGTCCTTGTGGACCATGTTCTGAAATTCATATTGACCAAGGTGAAGAGATGAAATGTGGTCCAAATTGTGGAATTGGAGTTTGTGATTGCGATAGATTTTTAGAGTTATGGAATCTTGTTTTCATGCAATATGAACGCTCTGAAAATGGAACACTTACACCTCTTCCAAAACCAAGTATTGATACTGGAATGGGGCTTGAAAGAGTTACATCTGTTATTCAAGGAAAAAAAAGTAACTACGATTCTGATATTTTTCAGCCAATTATTAATTTCATCTCTAATCTTATAAATCAGGAGTATTATTCCGAAACTCCTGATGGAATGGCAATGAGAGTTATTGCAGACCATGCAAGAGCTACAGCATTTCTTATTGCAGATGGTGTTATTCCATCAAATGAAGGGAGAGGCTATGTTCTTCGAAGAGTTATGAGAAGAGCCGTTAGATATGGAAAAAAATTAGGATTTGATAAAATTTTCTTTGCTAAAGTTGCTATTTTTGTAACTGAATTAATGGGAGATATTTATCCTGAACTAAAAAAAGAGGCATTTACAATTGAAAAAATTGTAGATAATGAGGAGAGTAAATTCAGAAAGACTCTTGATACTGGAGAAAAACTTCTTTTTAACAAAATGGAGGATTTAAAATCCAAAAATAGCAATATTATTGATGGAGATACTCTATTTTTACTTTATGATGCATATGGTTTTCCAATTGATCTTTGTGAACTAATTGCATCTGAAAATGGATTTGAGATTGACTCTAAAGGTTTTCAAAATAATCTTGCAGTTCAGAGGGCAAGAAGTCGCTCTAATAGAAAAATCACAGAGATTAATCAAAATTTTGATAAACTTCTTTTTGAATACTCTCAAAAATATAGTAAAATAGAGTTTTTAGGATATAATGAATTAGAGATTGAGGCTAATTTAGTTGCAATTATTGATGAAGACTCTTTTGAAAAATCGGCAATAGCTGATGATGAGAATCTTTTTGTTTTTATTTCAGATAAAACCGCTTTTTATGCTGAAAGTGGTGGGCAAGGAGCAGACAAGGGATTTATCTATCAAAATGAGGCTATTGCAGAAGTTATTGATGTTCAAAAAGATGTTAACTCAATAATATATCACACTGTTAAAATTATTAAAGGTGTTTTTGAGATAGAGAAGCAAATTACACTAAAAGTAGATAGAAACAACAGATTACAAACAGCAAGAAATCACTCTGCAACACATCTTTTACAAGCAGCATTAAAAGAGATTGTTGGTGCTCATATTCATCAAGAGGGTTCACGTGTAGATTCCGACAGATTAAGATTTGATTTTAACCATTTTGAAGGATTAACTCTTGATGAATTACAACAAATTGAGGATTATGTTAATTTTAGAATAATGGATAATGAAGAGACCATCATTAAAGAGATGGGAATTGATGAAGCTAAAAATAGTGGTGCAACAGCTCTATTTCAGGAAAAATATGGTGATATTGTAAGAACAGTTAAAGTTTCATCAAAAAGCTTTGAACTTTGTGGTGGAACACATGTAAAAAGAAGTGGTGATATTGGATTTTTTAAAATTATTTCAGAGTCATCAATTGCTTCTGGAATAAGAAGAATTGAGGCAACAACTGGTGAGAAAGCATTAAAACTAATCCACATTCAAGAGAAACATGAGAGAGGAATTATTAGTATACTTAAAGCCTCAAAAGCCTCTTATATTGATAAAGTAAAAGAGTTAGTTGCTAAAAATAGACAACTAGAAAAAGAGCTAGATGATATTAAAAAAGAGTTAGCAATTGCAAAACTCTCCTCAAAAGGGAAATCAAATGATATTCTTGAAGATATAAATGGTGTTTTAGTTCTTTTTAAAATTTTAGATGGAGTTGGAGTTTCTGAAATGAAAGGGATTGGTGATGATTTAAAACAAAAACATCCTAAATCACTAATTGCACTTGCAACAAAAGATTCAAAAGGTTATCAAATGATATTTATGGGTGGAGACTCAACTATTCATTGTGGAAACCTTCTAAAATCATTTTTGGAACCATTTGGTGGTCGTGGTGGTGGAAAAGAGGGAATGGCTCAAGGTGGTTGCTCCTCCTCTGCAAATTCAGATGAACTAAAATCATGTCTTGTAAATCTTTTAACAAACAGATAGAGCAAATTTGTAATATTAAAGTAAAATATGACAATTAGCTCTTTTTCATTTTAAAAATCTAAAAAAGATATGCAAAAAGTTTTTATTTTAACAATCTACAAAAAAATAATTAATAATATTTTATATTTATTACTCATCTTTTTAAAATTATCTATTTTCTAAATTAATATTAATAGAAAAATTAGAGATTTTGTAAAATTTTTTTCTTGTTTTAATATTTAAAATATATATTATAGTTTTGTATTAAAAAGGAGATGTATGCTTAATTTCTCTTATGAACTAATAAAAAAAGCTCCAAATTCAAAAGCAAGATTAGGTAAGATAAACACAAGAAAAGGTGTGATTGAAACACCAATATTTATGCCAGTTGGAACTGTTGGTAGTGTTAAATCATTAACACCACATGATTTAGATGATATAGGTGCTCAAATTATACTTGGAAACACATATCACTTATCATTAAGGCCTGGAGTAGAGGTTTTAGATAGTTTTGGTGGACTTCATGATTTTATGAAGTGGGATAAACCAATTTTAACTGATAGTGGTGGATTTCAAGTCTTCTCTTTAGCTGATATAAGAAAAATACAGGAGGAGGGAGTTACTTTTAATAATCATCTTAATGGTGGAAAAATATTTATCTCTCCTGAAGTCTCAATGAAAATTCAGGGTTCAATAAATAGTGAAATTGTTATGGCTTTTGATGAGTGTCCTCCATCCCCTTATGATAGAAACTATATGGAACCTTCTATTGCAAGAACAACAAGATGGTTAAAAAGATGTAAAGAGGCTATAAATCCGGAGCAGGCTCTTTTTGGTATAAATCAGGGTGGAATTCATTATGATTTAAGATTAAGACATCTTGAGGAGATTTTACCTTTAGATTTACCTGGTTATGCTGTTGGTGGCCTTAGTGTTGGTGAGAAAAATGAGGAGATGTATGAGATTTTAGACCAAATATTACCACATTTTCCAGAAAACAAACCAAGATATTTAATGGGAGTTGGAACTCCTGTTGATATTCTTATGGGAATTGATGCTGGAATTGATATGTTTGATTGTGTTATGCCAACGAGAAATGCTAGAAATGGTCAATTTTTCACTTGGAAAGGGAAATTAAATATTAAAAGAGAGTCTTTTAAATTTGACCATCGACCTGTAGATGAAACCTGTAGTTGTTACACTTGTAGAAACTACTCAAGAGCCTATTTAAGACATCTTTTTGCTTCAAAAGAGATTTTAAGCTATCGACTTAACACAATTCATAATCTTCATTTCTATTTAGATTTAGTTAGAAAAAGTCGTGAAGCAATTGCAAAAGGCGAGTTTGATATTTTTAAAAAACATGCAATTGAATCTGTATCTCAAAAAATTGATAACTAATAGTTTAAAAAAGCCAATTATACATACTATATTTTTTTATTTATAAGAAATAAAAAAAATTAATTATTATTGTATTAAAAAAATATATTTATTTATTAAAAATAAAATATGAATGGGTATTT
>DYRY01000254.1 GCA_020718465.1 Anaeromyxobacter dehalogenans
GCCAAAAAAAATTTAATATTAGCTAAAAATAAAAATTCAAACAATTACAAAACCTCTTTATTTATATCCAAATACTGTTTTTTTGTCAAACTTCGGAGAGATTTTTGATGGTTTTCTATTTGATTATAAAACTATAATTTATGAATATCTATATTTTTTTTAAATGAATAGTTACAAATGCACCACTTTCATCTGTTTTATTTCCAACATTAATCAAACCACCAAGTGAATCAATAATCAGTTTTGAAGCTGATAATCCAAGTCCTAAACCCTCTGTATGATGCTCAATATTATCTGTTGAGAAGTATTCAAATAGAGTTTTTAAATATTTTTCACCAAATCCAGGGCCAGAATCTGATATTTTTACAACAATATATGGGTCTGATTCAAAAATAGAAACTAAAATTTTTGAGTATGATGGAGTAAATCGATAGGCATTATCAATAACAATACCAAAACACTCCTCTAAAAGATGAGAATCAGTTTTTACAACATAAACACTATCTTTTGAAACATCATACTCAACAGAGATATTTTTAAATTGGTAATTTGGTAAAATATTTTTTATCACTTTTTTCACTACCCCTTCAATTGGAAGTGTTTTAAAATCAAGTTGATATGACTCTGCTTTTAGAGTTGTTATTAAAAGGGCTATTGATGAGAATTTAAGTAGTTTTTGTATTGATGTTTGAAGATACTGAATATTCTCCTTTTGAGTTTGTGATGTTAATGTTTTCTCTAACTGTTCTGTTAGCAAAACCATACCATTTAGAGGTGTTCTCATCTCATGACTTATTAATTTTAAAAAATCCCCTTTTGCTTTTTCAAGAATTGATAATCTATCATTTGCCTCATTTAATTCTTTTGTTTTATTTTGAACTTTACTTTTTAAAATATCATTTATTGAATATAGAAACTCCTTTTTTTGTCTTAACTCAACATGTGTTTTTACTCTTGCTAAAAGCTCTTGGGCATTAAATGGTTTTGTGATATAATCCTCCCCACCAATTTCAAACCCTTTAACAATACTCTCTGTGTCTGTTCTTGCAGTTAAAAATATGATTGGAATCTCTTTTGATTCAGGCATATCTTTAATTTTTTTACAAGTTTCATAACCATCCAACTCTGGCATCATTATATCAAGCAAAATAAGGTCAAATTTAGTTTGAAGAAGCATTGAGATTGCATCTACTCCATTTGTTGCATATGCAATCTGATATCCCTCTTTTCGAAGAATATTTCCCAAAATCTGTATATTTTTGGCAACATCATCTACAACAAGAATCCGCCCTTTTCTCTCTTCCATTGTAATCTGTTCAGTCATGTTAACCCCTTAAATTTTTTATCTTTTCGGAATAAAAAATAATTAGTTTAATAAAATAATCTATTTTATATAATTTTTTAACTTTTATAAATTAAATCTAATTTAAACTATAAAAAATAGTGATTGCTTTTAAAAACAAAAAAGCTATAACATATATTAGATTTTTATAGGATTTTAACATGAAAAGTATAAAACTTTTTGATATTGATGGAACATTAATTGAAACAGAGACAAAAATATATGTTGGAGAGATATCTTATCCCCAATCTGAATACAAAAGATTAGTAAAAGAGGGATTTGAAGTAGATTTAAAAGATTTTAATGATAAAGATAAAGTTAAAGAGGATTTTTCAAAAGGGAGAAAACTTCCACTATTTAAAATGATTCAAAAATATGGTCGTTTGATAAAAAAAGCCTTTATAACTGCACGTTCCCAAGAGGGAGCAATTGAGAGATGGTTTTTAAAAAACAATATATTAGGACATTTCTATGCAGTTAATGATCCAGATTCAAGAGCTTCATGTTATCAAGGAATGGAGGAGTGGGAGCATTGGGATACTGCTCAAAGAAAGGCTAGAATTATAAAATATTACTGTGCAAAATATGATATTGTTGAGTTTTATGATGATGAGATTCAAAACCTTGAAGAGGCAAAAAAGATGGAGATGGAGAATCTTGTTTTATGGCTTGTTAGAGATGATAAAATCTCTCTTTATTTATAAATATTTCTGTTTTTATAAAATACAATAAAGAACATAATGTTTTTGCTTTAAATTTTGTATTTGTTTTTAATTTTGGATTAATTTATAAAACAGACTAATCAGTTTTTATTAAATTAATCTCTATTTAAATTTTAGTTTTTAAAACTCTGGTCGATTTACTTTTTGTGAGTTGAAGGAGGTTTGATATGTTAGCCACTAATTTCTCAACAGAACCAGCATTAGTTCTTCTTCAGAAAATAAGAGAGCTTGTTGGAGTTGCATTTGATGATAGATTATCAATTAATGAGAGATATACTCTACAAAAAGAGTTGTATGGAATAAAAGAGGAGATTGTTTATGTTCGTCCATCAGTAGAACCCATTGAGAAGTTTGATGTGGCAAAAACTCTTTCAGAGGACTCAACAACAAAGATTCAAAAAAATAAAAGAAAATCTTTTCTTGCTCAAGCTAATCAAAATTCAGAAAGAATTGCCCTTCTACTATCAGAGTAAAAGTTATTGGTAGATTCAGATATTCAGCTTTTTTAAAAGCATCAATTATTACTTTTTCATCTTTATAAATCAAAGGAATATCATCCAAACTATCAAGATTTTTTAGAAAGTAAAACCATTTGTCAAGATATGTTATAAGTTCACTCTCTTTTTTGTTAAACTTTGGCATCTCAACAAAAGCAAATGTTAA
The DNA here is from genome assembly GCA_020718465.1 of Anaeromyxobacter dehalogenans. Lineage (GTDB taxonomy): Bacteria > UBP6 > JAFGXH01 > JAFGXH01 > JAFGXH01 > JAFGXH01. The sequence goes on from DYRY01000254.1 coordinate 2,728, forward strand.
TGAAAAACCATTTTTATCATAAATTGCTTTTCTGTCAATAATATTTAATCCTAATTTCTCTAAGTTTTTAAACCCAAAATCGGTAAATGGATTTATATATCTTCCGAAATCAGAACACATTTTTAACCTCCTATAAATCTACTCATTTCTATTATATTATATCTCTGGATTTTTGCAATTGTTTTTCTTAAAATCAAGTAATCTTAAATTCATACCTGAAATTGTTTTGTATTTTTCTTTAAAAAATATAAATGAACTGTGGGTTTTAACAGGTCAGAAATAGATTCTGACCTGACTATATCGTTTTTTATTCCAGTTGGGATTGAATCTATTTCAATCCCAACTGCTAATTCTATTTCAATCCAAACTGCATTTTT
>DYRY01000255.1 GCA_020718465.1 Anaeromyxobacter dehalogenans
TCTGTTTTAGTTTTTCATAAAGTGATTTATGTTTCTCTAAAATAGCTCTCTCTTGTGATAATTTACTCTCTGTTTCTTTTAATTTATTTTCTGTTTCTTTTAATTTACCTTCTGTTTCTTTTAATTTATTTTCTGTTTTTTCATTGTTTTTTGAAGAGTGTTTTTGCTCTTTCAAATCGGAAAAATTAGAGCCTTGAGAATCTACTACATTACTATTTAGCTTCTGTTTATTTATAGAGTTTAAATCAATAAAATCTATTTTCTGTTTTTCAAAAAAATTAGAAATAATTTTCAATAGCTCTAATTTAAAATCATCATAAACTATTTTTTCACTCTCTTTTGAGGATTTATTAACTTTTAAATCCTCTTTTTTAAAATCTTTTGTTTCAAAAAACTTATAAAGAGCCTCTTTAACCACTTTTTTTAATTTAAATATATCTAAAATTCCCATTCTGCTCCTATTTTAAAATAACTTTCTCACACTTAATCCAATCTTTGTTACTATCAGCCTGATTCTCAAATGAGGATATCTCTATCTCATTTGGACCAACAACTCTTCCATAAATATATTTATTTTCAAATTGAAGATGTTTCTCTACCAAATTATTATCTCCACGCTTTAATTCACCACCACTTGCTTGTGGTGAAGTTGTATAGACAAAAACCATTGAACCATTAACAGAAACACCAAAATACTCCATCTTTCCAAGAAAGTCATTTCTACTCAATATAGGTTTAAAACTATCTCTTATATATTTTCCAACATAATAGGCAAATGGAGCCTCCTCTTTTTCACTCTCTTTTGGATCAATAAGACACAATGTCTCCCCTGGTAAAAGTTTTAATAAACCAATTGCAACTCCTGTTTTTCCTGTTGGCTTATAAACATAATCGGAATCTTTATTATCAAAAGTAGCCTCAAGAGGTAGATGTATCTGAAATTTTGGAGCACTCCAATCAGGAAAAAGCTCTTTTAAAGTTTTTGTCTCATCTACAATTTTATTAAACTGCTCAATATTTGTTTTTTCAGAGTTTTCAGAACTTGATTTATTATCTGAAATATTTTTTATGTTTTTATCTGTTGAGTTTTTGTTTACAAGATTTTCTGAAACTATTTTAAAAAACATACTTTGAACCAATTTAGATTTTGAGGAGTTTCCTCCAAGAAGAATATCAACTTTTTTTGGCATTATAACAGATTTTTTCTCAATATTACCATTATATAACTCCTTCATTGCACTAAAAAAGTTATATATTCCATCAAATATTCTTTTTGCTATATAACTATTTAACTCTGAATAGTTAATTTTAAATTTTACGTCAACGTTTTCATTATTTATATTGATAAGATTGAAATCTGCTTGAGAATCTTTTCCTGCTTGATATCCCTCAAAATTCTCCCAAATTTCACGCATTTTTGCCATTATAATAGTTGTATTTGTTTTAGCAATAGAGGAGTTATTATCAATAAGAACTTCACTTCCTGCAAAATTTTCGTTATTTGCTGGTTTTGTAAATATTATCTTATTCTCTCTACATATATCTATATTCTGTTTAAAAACAGTATAGCTTAAATTCTCAATAATATTCTCTCCTCCAAGAAAACTATCCCCATTTGATGCAAAACGCTCAATAACATACTCAAAACCACTCGCTTCATACTCTTCATCAGTTGAGAAACGATATTTTCCATAATCAAAGTCAGCTGTTCCTCCACCAAAATCAAAAACAGCATAATCAATCTCTCTTTGATTATCATTAACTAATTTTAGTGTATCAATTGCACAAGCAGCGTATGCTGCTGGTTCTTGAGCAATCTCCTCAACAGAGAATTTTTTAAATTTTTCGCTATCAATAACTCCATTTGGTAAACTTCTTAACAATCCTTTTTTAAAGGAGGATAAAATTTTAGATTTTACTCCCTTTGGATATGATACAGGAAAAGTCATGTAATATTTTAAAAATATACCATTAGCTCTTGTATTTATAAACAGACCAAGATAGTAGGCATAAATCTCAACAGGATTAAAATCATAATTTTCAGGAATATCAAATCTATTAGCAGATATTTTTTCACTACTTTTAGTTTTTATTTTTTTGTCTGAAGTTATATTAAAATTTTCATCTTTAAGAGAGGGAACCTCAAACTCAAAACCTTTTAAATCTTTGAATCTCCAATTTTTTTGTTCAATAGAGCTTGTTAATGCCCACCTTTTTATTACAGTAAGAATTGATCCTATTTTTGAACTATCATTAATATTATCTTTAAGTAAATCTAAAGCTTTATGAGAGCAAAATGTATCATCCCAATTTGTATATGGTCTAAAAAACTCATCTGAAAAATCGTTCATAAACTTTTTAAAATCATTTACATGCAAAACTGTTGGATTTTCATAATCTTTTTGTTGTGGTTTTTGATATAAATCTTGAGCCCCAATTCTTATAAGTTTTATTTTACCATTTGAATCTCTATATGAAACAACTGTTGATGAAGTTCCAAAATCAATTGCAATAGGTTGCTCTTTTATATCAACATCAGGATTTCTAATCTCCCAGGTCTCATTTGAAATATCAACAACAAAATAATCTTGTTTTAACTCTTCAGGAATATACAACTCCCAAATCCCTTTATTATAATCTGTTAAAATATTTTTATCTAAAATGGGAAGTTTACATTGAGTGTTATCTTTTTTTAAATAGTAATTTAAAAGAATAGACTCATTAATTTTATTTTTATTAAAAGTCTCAAAAAGAGAATTCTCTTTTGATAAATTATCCGAAATAGCTTTTTTCTCTTTTTCAAACTCACTTTTTATCTCTTTTATTTTTTTATCAAATTCACCATCGTTAGAGTTATAAATTCTAAAAAACAGAGAACCTTTTGCACTCTCTAATTTCTCAATTTCTAATTTTATTTTAATCTCTTTACGTTCTAATTCTAATTTTAAGTTTAAAATTTTTAACTCTTGCTCTTTTTTCATTTTTTCGTAAACTGTTTTACGAATTGGTAAACGATTTGTTTTCATCTCTCTCCTTATATCTCTTTTAAATCCATCTCTTCAATATCAATAATATTTCTTATTGATTTATCAAAG
>DYRY01000256.1 GCA_020718465.1 Anaeromyxobacter dehalogenans
ATTTAGTTTTTCTAAAGAGTTTTCAACATTTTTTAACTCCAAATTTGTTTGAGTTATTTTATCTGAACTATTTTTTTGATAAAAATTTGGGTCTGAAATTCTATTTACTATCTCTTTTTTTAGATTTTCTAGATTTTCAATCTCTTTTTCAACTTTGGTTAATCTATCTTTAAGTGGACGAACTATTTTAGAAAGCTCATTCCTTCTCTCTGCCTCCTCACGCTTTTGAGATTTTGTTATAACAGATGGAGATGTAGCTTTTTTTTCATCTGTAGGTGTAATTTTTGATAGATAGTAGTCATAACCACCAATATATTTTTCTGTTTTTCTATTCTCTATTGATATAATGGATGTTGCTAACTCTTTTATAAAATATCTATCATGTGATACAAATAGAACTGTTCCACCATAGTTTTTAAGAGCCTCAAGAAGAATCTCTTTTGATTCTAAATCTAAATGATTTGTTGGCTCATCTAAAAGTAAAAAATTTGCTTTCTGCAAAAGCATTTTAACAAGTGCTACTCTACTTTTTTCACCTCCACTTAGTGTTGCTATTTTTTGATAAACATCATCCTTCTTAAATAAAAATGAACCTAAAATAGTTCTTATTTTTGGAATATCCTCCATTGAACAGTTTGACTCAATCTCTTGGATTATCTCATTATTAATATTTAACTCATCTATCTGATGTTGTCCAAAATAGGATATATCAACTTGATGACCTATTTTAATTTCACCATTATAATCAGTATTCCCAATAATCATTTTTAACATAGTTGTTTTTCCGATTCCATTTGCCCCAACAATTGCAATTCGTTCACCCCTCTCAACAATAAAAGAGGCATCAGAAAATATTGATAACTCTCCATAAGTTTTAGAAACAGAGTTAACATTAACAACCTCTCGACCACTTTTAACTCCCTCTGGAAGTCTAAATTTAAAAACCTCCCCTTTTTGTGGAAGAGTTATAAGCTCTGCTTTTATTTTATCTAACTGTTTTTGCCTACTTTGAGCCTGTACTGCTTTTGTTGCCTTTGCCTTAAATCTATCAATAAATGATGTTAAATGCTCAATTTGTTCCTGCTGTTTCTCTGCCATTTTCTCTAAAAGCTCCTCTTGAGAGGCTTTTTGTATTTTATATGAGTCATAGTTTCCTGTATATACTTGAACCTCTTTATACTCAATCTCTGCAACATGTGTTGAGATTCTGTTGATAAACTCCTTATCATGGCTAATAAAAAGTAGTGTGTTAGGAAAACTTTGTAAATAGTACTCAAGCCATATTAAAGCAGGTAAATCAAGATGATTTGTTGGCTCATCAAGTAAAAGAATCTCTGGTTGGTCAAGTAGAAGTTTTGCAAGATATATTCTCATTCTCCAACCACCTGAAAACTCATTAATAGGTTTATTAAAATCTGACTCTGGTATACCAAAACCAGAAAGTATTTTTTTTGCCTCAATCTCTCTTTTAAAACCACCCAAATGCTCAAATTTATCAATAAGTTGAGAGTATTGCTCTATTTTTTTCTCATCATTAAGATTTTTTTCAAGTTTTTTTATATTTTCATAACACTCAACCCACTCTTGATTACTATATAAAAGTGTTTCAAGAGCTTTTTTATCCTCAAAAGCAACCTGTTCTTGTGGAAGATAACCTATTTTAGCATTTCCTGTTTTTTTTATCTCCCCTTTATCAATATCCTGTTCCCCATTGAGTAATCTAAAGAGAGTTGTTTTTCCTGCACCATTTCTACCAACAACAGCAATTCTCTCCCCTTTTTTAATATGCCAACTCATATCTTGAAAAATCTCTTTATGTCCAAATTGAAGATATATGTTTTGTAGATGTATCATTAAAAATCTCCTCTAGTAAGAGTAAAAAGAGGCTATTTTATATTTCACTCTATTGAATGTCAATTAGAAACTACTTGTATTTTTATGAAATAAATTTTTTTTTTTTTTAAAGTAAAATAATCTGTTTTTTCCATTATTTAAGTGGATATCTTTAAAAAAATATCTTAAAATAGCTGGGTGAATGTTTTTTAGAGGCAACTATGAGAGCTTTTGTTGTTGTATTCCTGATTTTTCCTATTTTTTTGTGGAGTGATTTTGAGTCTGTCATAACTCCAAAAGGGGAAAAACGTGCACTCGAAGTGATAAGAGATTTAAAAAAGTTTCCACTTAAAGATATAAAGGAGTTTTTACCAGATGCAGTTATTGATATTCAGTATGCAAAAAAGGGGAATAAACTTTTTAAAGAGAGTGTGTATAGTGAAGATATCTGTTATGTTCATCCAGAGTTGGGTAAAAAATTGGTAAAAATCGATTCTGAACTGAAAAAGAAATATAATTTAAAATTTAAATTTTGGGATTGTTATAGACCCTGGAGTGTTCAAAAAAAGATGTGGGAACTATATCCTAAACTTGGTTATGTTGGTCATCCTGCTTATGGTTCAAGGCATAATCGTGGAATTGCTGTTGATGTTACACTTATTGATGTTAAAACATTAGAAGAGCTTGAGATGCCAACAGTTTTTGATGAGTTGTCAGAGAAAGCAAATCATACAAATATGAATTTATCAAAAAAGATTCTAAAAAATAGAGAGATTTTAAAATCTTTAATGGAGAAACATGGGGTTTTTTCAATTAGAACTGAGTGGTGGCACTATAATCTACCAACAAAAAAACATAAAATTTATGACATTCCTCTTTCAGAATTAAAATCTAAAAAAAAATAAAATTTATGCTACTATTTTTTATTGTAAAAACTTCACCTTTATTAAAAAAAATTATAGCTATTTAAAATCTCTTAATGTGTCCTAAAAATAGGCTGATTTTATCACATAAAAATAACAATCAAAGGGTTGTCAAATAATCCTAAATCTGCTATATTCACCCAAACGATGGAGGCATTATGAACAGTTGGATACTATCTTTACCAAAAGAGAAAAATGGGATTATAAAGGCTCTTCAGGAGGCTCAAAAAAGGGAGGGTTATGTCTCTAATGAGATTATTATTGAGTTATCAAACTATTTTGATATCCCAATTGTTGAGATTGAGGGTATTTTAAGTTTCTACACCCAGTTTAAAA
>DYRY01000257.1 GCA_020718465.1 Anaeromyxobacter dehalogenans
GAAATAAACGAAAAAAAATAGAATTACGCTTTACTCTTATCTGCTCTATTCTCAATTGGAATGATGAGAATAAATTTCTTTATGCTAATACAAATGATAAAGAAGATAATCCTCTTTAATTTGATTCTTCTGAAATTACAACAATTGGTGTTGAATTTAGATTTTAATAATATAATCTATATTTTTTAATATAAAATATTTACATTTAGTTACTTTAATTTAATGGGTTAAAATAGTAAAAATGAAAAAGATTGTAAATAAAAAAATGGATAATTATGAAGATGTGAATTGGGTTAGCAATTTTGAAGAAAAGTTTAAAATACAAAGTATTAATGATAATTCATTTAAAATTATTATAGGAGAGGCTCCTTATAAACAGAGGCTAGGAAAGACTCCATTAAAACAATACTGTATATCTAATTTCTATAATAATTTTTATTATGTTTCATTTGTTGTAAATCAATGGATAAAAATTACAGATTCTCTTGAAGCGATTTTTAATTTATTATTTCAAGATTCTGTTCTGAGTATAAGAGCAATTGTATATTTAAAAGCAAATAACATTTCAGCAAAAGATTTTGCATTATATTTATTAGAAAAACACAAAATTTTATTGATAAATAGATATTTAGATTCAAAGAAAAAGAATAAAAAATTCAATGGAATGAAGGATAGAAAACAATATCTTTTAAATCTTTTAAATCTTTTAACTTCAAATAATACTAATAATATAGTTATAAAAATATTATTTGTTGGAAAGGAATCATTAAAAGATCTTAATTTGAACTTTAATAATGTCTTTTTTGGAGAGGTTATTCATCCAAGTAGTAATAATATTGGAAAGAGTGGTTATTTCGAAATTTGGTATAATTTTGATGATAATTATATTAATAATAAAAAAGGAAACATAAATTTAAAAGATTTCTCTATAAGATAGTTATTAAAAAAAAATAGAGTATTATTTTAATTTTAAATAATTACAGTAGAAAATATGAGTAAAAACATCACCTCTAAATTACGAACATTCGATTTTAAGAAAAATCTACCCTCAAAATAAAAGAGACAGCAGAGTGAAAACAATTGATAAAAAATAGGGAGTATGGTAGAAGGGAGAATTGGATTGTTTTATAAAGAATAAATAAGTTATTGGGAGGAAAATATGAGAAAAATAATATTTTTACTATTTATTGTATCAGTATCTATATTGGGAAATAGTTTTCCAATAATGATGGAGATCAAAAGTGATGAGAAAATCCCAAAAGATTTTCGTTTTGGTGTTGCAGAGGGATTAACAACAATAGGTTACTCTTTAATAGATTCAAAAACACAGGAGGAGGCATTAAAAGAGCAATCGGAACAGAGAAAAAAAGGGTGTTATGATGATGAGTGTCTTGTTGATACAGGAAAAATGTTAGCAGCAAGGGGATTAGTTGTTGTTGAAGTAGAAAAAAGAGATAAATTATTTACTTTTTCAGTAAGATATGTAGATTTTGAAACAGGAGTATTAACTAAAACATTAACAAGATATTATAAAGATAGTTTAAATGATTATGAAAAACTGAATGATTTTGGAAAAAATCTATCATTAGAGCTATTTGGAAAAATATCAGATAAAAAAGAGGTTATAAGAGAGGTTGTTATAAAAGAGAAGAGTAGAGATGTAGAGAAAATTGATGATAAAGAGGAGATAAAAACAGTAAAAAAAGAAGATAAAATAGTTGAGAAATTTAGAGTTGAGTTTGTTACAATTCCAAGTGGAGTTGAAGTTTATGATTCTGATAATAATCTTTTGGGAGAGACTCCATTTTTTGTTAAATTACCAAAAGGAGCATATAAATTCTCTTTTGAGAAAAAAGGATATCAAGAAATTAAAAAAGATTTTTTGATAAAAGAGAGTGAAAAAATAGAGTTAAAATTGGATGAGAAAATCTATATATTAAAGGTAGATGCAAATATCTCTGATGCAAAAGTTTATATTGACAATAAAGAGAGAGGAGTAACTCCATTATCAATAAAATTAAAAGAGGGAATATACTCAATTAAAGTTGAAAAGGAGGAGTATGATTCATATTCTGAAGAGATTCCACTAAAAAAAGATTTAGAAAAAAATATAGTTTTAAATAAAAATATTTTTGAATTAAAAGTGGAATCGAATGTAGAGGGAGGGAAAGTATATATAAATGGAGAGGTGAAAGGGAAAACACCATATAAAACAAAATTAAGTAAGGGAAAGCATAAAATAAAAATAACACAAGAGAACTATAATGAAAATGAAAAAGAGTTTGTGATAAACAAAGATGAAACAATAATGATAAAAGTATATAAAAAAGGAAATGCAGAAAATGAAATGGTAATAATACCTTCTGGAAAATTTATGTTTGGATTTAAGAGAAATGACTATTCAAAGACAAAAGAAGTTGCAATAAAAACTTTTTTAATGGATAAATATGAAGTATCTTATGAAAAATTTAAACACTGTGTTGATTCAGGAAATTGTATTCTAAAGAATTATAGTGTAGGTGGATCTTGTAATTATGGAAACAATACAAAAAATAACCATCCTATAAATTGTGTAAATTGGTATGCTGCAAATGAATATTGTAAATGGGAAGGAAAAAGATTACCAACAGAAGAAGAGTGGAAGTATGCAGCAAAAGGAGGAAATGTTTTTGATTTTTCAGGAAGTGATAATCCATTTGAAGTTGCTTGGTTTAAAGGAAATAGTGCAAGAGAAACAAAAGTAATTGGAACAAAAAAACCAAATGGATATGGTTTATATGATATGAGTGGAAATGTAAGTGAATGGACTATGAATTATTATATTTATGGTGGAAATTATAATAATTATAAAGAAAATTTATATATATATTTAAATGATACTGAAAGTCCAAATATTTGGAGTAGTTATTATGGTTTTCGTTGCGTAAAAGATATAAAAAAGGAATAAGCAATAAGAAAAAACTATTAGAATAAATAAAAAGTAACTACTTAGCGGAAAAATTTTAAACGGAATTAAAAATTAAAGATTGATTAT
>DYRY01000258.1 GCA_020718465.1 Anaeromyxobacter dehalogenans
GAGACTCGACCATCAGAAAATATATTCTTAGATATATGTTAGAAGAGTCTGTTTATTTTTTATAGGTTTAAAGCTATGAAAAATCCAGAAAATGGTTATATACCAAAGGCTCTTCTTGCTGTTTTTTTATGGTCAACTGCTTTTGCCTCTATTAAAGTTGGTTTAAGATATCTTCCTCCTTTTATGTTTGCAGGTTTAAGATTCTTTTTTGCAGGTTTAATTCTTATCCCTTTTGCGGGAGGCTTCTCTAATTATATAAAAGAGATAAAAGATAATATTAAAGTTGTTTTAGAGGTTGCTCTATTTCAAACAGTTATACTTTACTCCTTTTTTTACAATGGTTTAGATTATGCCTCTGGGAGTGTTGGAGCTATAATTGTTGGTTCTGGTCCTCTTTTTGCTGCTATAATGGCTCACTTTGCAATGAAAAATGATAAAATGAGTTTTAAAAAGAGTTTAGCCTTTATTTTTGCTACTATTGGAATATCAATAATCGCTTTTCAGAAGGGGGGAGTGGCTAACTCTGAACACTATCTTTTAGGAGTTTTACTTTTAATTATATCAAACATATCATCTGCTTGGGGGAATGTTGTTGTTGCAAAAAAAGGACAACATATATCAGCTATTGCCTTAAATTCTGGTCAAATATTAATCGGTGGATTAACTCTGATTATAGTCTCTCTTATATTTGAACCACTATCATCTATTCCAACTACTTTAGAGTTTTATATCTCTCTCTTTTGGTTAATGATTATCTCTGCGGGAGCCTTCTCAATATGGTTTAAACTTCTAAAATCTGGAGTTAAAGTCTCTGCTCTTAACTTTTGGAAGTTTTTAGTTCCTATTTTAGGCTCTATATTAAGCTGGATAGTTATCTCTAATGATTCACCAACAGTTTTATCTATTGTTGGAGTCTGTTTTGTTGCTATATCTGTTTTATGGTACTATAAACATTGATATTATGATTCATTATTATCTTCTTTATTATCAGTAAGTTAAAATAATATTGAATATAAAGTGAATTTATGATATTACGATTCTCATTATTGTAGTAAAATATCAATTTTATTACATACTTTATCTATTTATATCACTGATAAAATATATAAAGCTAACGCTTTACTTTATAGATTTATACTAAAATTTTATTGATTTATATTAAGAAGTTTATTTTATTGGTAGGAGTTTATGAACTGGCTATTTCACACAGCTATCTCTCTATTTTTATATGGTTTATGGGCATTTTTTCCAAAAATATCTCAAGATTATATTAATCCCAAAAGCTTTTTAGTGTTTAGTACTCTTGGTGGACTTGTTGTTACAATATCTATATTCTTAACAACAAAAGGTTCACTTCAAACTGCTAACAAAGGTGTTGCTTTTGCTTTACTAACAGGCTTTTGTGGAGTTCTTGGAACTCTGTTTTTTGTTCTTGCACTTAAATCAGGTGGTAAATCATCTGTTATTGTTACAATTACAGCTCTTTATCCTATCATTACTATTGTTCTAGCTCTTATTGTATTTAAAGAGGCTGTATCATTAAAACAGTGGTTTGGTATGGGATTAGCACTAATTGGTGTTATGTTAATGTCAAAATAGCCATAAGTTAATTTATCGATAGGAGATGTAAGTATGAGTGATGATTCTAATGATTTAAAAGAGAAAGAGAAAGATAATTATAAATTAAAAAATAATTTCTATAGCTCTATATTTAATCAATATAATCTTTTTCCATTAATGATGTCATCTATTGCTTCTTTAGGTGATTTATCACTTAATATTGATAAAAATGGAGTTACTAATATTAAGTTTTTATCTATTTCACTTATGCTTCTATTTATGTTTTTATCACATAACTCTTTTAGAAGATATCTAAAACCAATTCTATCTGCACTTTTATCTGTTCTAATATTCTTGTTACTAGCTTACATTAACTATAATGTAAGTGATAAACAGGAGTTACTTTATATCTTTCCATATACATACTACTCATCTTATGTGGTAACATATATTACTGCAATAATATTAACCTACCAGCACTTTAAAAAGCTTTTTATTGCTAAAAAATATATCTATTCAGAGTTTTATCTTAAACTTTTATCTGGTATATATCTTTTACAAATAACTATATCATCTATTTATAACTTTGTATTTAATATCGATTCTCAAAATCTCTTTAAATTCGTTGTGTTTGTTATTATATTCATAATTGCAAATGCTATAGAGAGAAAAATAGTTCCTTATGATGCAAATAATCAAGATAAATAACCATATATATAGTTTACTTTCATAACAAATATTTAAATTGTTATAATATTATACTCTTATGAAAAAAAGATTTTTACTTTTTGTAATCTTATATAAAATTCTTAATAATCTTTATTTAACTTTACCTGCCCCCTCTCCCCAACCCCTCTCCACGACGTGGAGAGGGGCTTTAAATAAAAAACTTTTTTAATCTAAATGTAAATTCTGTTTAATCTTTACTTTAACTTTACCTGCCAAAAAAAAGTAATTTTAAATAAAAAAAAACTTTTGTAATCTTAAATGTAAATTCTGTTTAATATTTGCTTTAACTTTACCTGCCCCCCAGCCCCCTTCCAAAAGGGGGAGTAATTTATTATGTTTAATTCTTTATTTTTTCCTAAAAGAAAAAGATTTTTATCTCTCTTTTATCGACTTTATCTAAAGAAAAAATCTATCTATACCATAAAAAAGAGTCTTAATTCATAAAATTTATTTGATTTTTATCATAAAAAGGTATTAAATCTAAAAATTAACTTGATGTAGTTAAGACTTAATATATTTTATTTATAGGAGATGTTATGAACTATCTAAAATTTACTACTTTATTTATCATTATGTTTACTATTTATCAATCTGATGTTATTGGAGAGATATATCAATGGAAAGATTCAAAAGGTAAAATTAACTACACTAATGATATAACAAAAATTCCTTCTACTGCATCTTATGAAAAAGCTATAAAAAGAGATAAAAAAACTCTTGTTATAGATTCAA
>DYRY01000259.1 GCA_020718465.1 Anaeromyxobacter dehalogenans
ATACTCTGGATATTGAATAGAGTTGTTAACCTCTTTTTCTTTAGCAAAAAGAGCTTTACTATTTTGTTTTGGCTTTTCAACTTTCTGTTTTATAACCTCTTTATATCCCTCTAATCCAATAATAGCTCCAAGAATTCCCAAAATAGATGGTTTATGAATCATATTATAAGTTAAATATATACCATCATTTATATCTGGCTTTTTTAAAAATCCCATCTCTGACTTTATAATAAAAGAGATTAGTTTTTTCATATCAACTCCAATTAAATAGAGAGTAACTATCAAGAAAGATAAATAAAAATATATCAATAACTATATCAGAAATTTATCCACACTTGATAGTTACAATCATTTAGTTAATATTATAAATCAAATTCTTCACAATTATTTGGTAAATTCTCAATAACTGTTGTGTTTTTATTAAAATAGATCTCAATTTTAGAGATATCTTTAGTGTGTTTCTCTAACTCTGCTTTAATCATCTCTAAATTGAAATATCTTTTTCCATCTTTTTTTGAATCTGAAAGTTTTACCATCTCTGTAAAGTTTGGTAAAACAATTTTTGAATCATCTTTTAACTCAACATAAAAAAGAATCTCATTCTCTGTTCCTGCTTTTGATGCAGAATCATAATATGTTGCCCCTTTTCTTAATCCCTCTTTTAAAAGATCAATATCCTTTTCAGTTAATGATTGAGTTCCCTCTGCTCCACATTTTGTAATCTCTTCAATATTTTTAGGATTTATTGAAAAATGATGAAGATAGTGTCCCTCCTCTAATCTTGATTGACGTCCAATTGTTGTTTGCTCATTACTACTATCCTCTTTTGAGTTAAAAGGAGATGTAATCTGTTCAGAATATATATTTCCTTCACACCAAATATTAACACCATGATTAACTTGAACAGGACCATGAATTGAGAGAGCAATATTTCCACCTTTTGCCTTTTTTGCAAAGGTAGAGCCAAATAATCTTATATCAAGACAACTTAAAATATCTTTAAGGATAATTGATTTTGTATCTTTTTGTTTTGCATCTAAATCTTTATGTTCAGGAAAAACATTTGAATATGCATGGTCTAAACTTAAAGGATTCATATCACTATTTAATCTTTTAACATAAAAGATTTTTTCTGTTGAGTAGTTGTTAGCTAAAAAGTTTTTAACAGTATACTTTAAAGCTTTATCTGTTGCATAGATTTTTCCATTTGGTAATGTTCTTGGTTGACCAGAAAAATCTGCATTGTAATTTGAATTAACTGATTTAATAACTACAAATCCATAAGCTCTGTTTTTAAATTGATTACTCATTATCTCCTCCTTCTTCTAAAGTTGATTCATTATCTTTCTCTTTTTTCTCATAAATAACTGGTGATGCAAAATATCCCGCAAGTAATAATCTTTGATAGTTTTTTAAATTCTCATCTGTATCAAATGCTAAAACTTCAGATGCTAATCTTTCAAAACGTCCTTTTCCAAAACTTATCTCATGTTTATAAGCATTAATAGCTTGAGATATTGAGTTTTGTAACTGTTCTGATTGAACTTTTTGAATAAAAGGTTCTAATAAAGCATGTGTTCTTTCACTTGCTTTACTTTGATTAAGCAAATAATATATTATTTGACCTGCTCCAAAAACAAACTCCTCAACAGATTTAAAATGTTCCTCTTGATTGTTTGCAATTTTTTTCATTCTCTCTAATAACTCTGGAATTTTTGAAGACATATCTAACCTCCCATAACTGTTTGTAAAATAGTTATATAAACTAAACCAAATATTGAGTTTCTCTTTTATAGAGTACTCTTTTGTATGCTGTTTCTTATCATTCAACTTATCTTTTCTTAAATCTCCTATAATACTATTAAACACAATCTCATCAAACATATAACAACTAATTGCTTCTGTTTTTGATTTATAAATATAGTCATAAAATGCTTTTCTATATTTTATAATCATTTGATAAACAGAGTCTCCTACACTTACATAGGTAGAATCAATCTCTTCAAAATATTTAACTCTATAACTATTTTTTTTATCATCAATATGAACAAGAGAGTTATTGAAAATAGTTCTAACAACATATCTTTCAAAAAAGAATATATCTTTTATTTCAATAGATTCTCTTAATTTTCCATCTTTAAATAGTTCATATAAATTAAGTACTTTAGGATTTTGATGTTCTTTTTCTAAAGAGTATCTAAACATAGAAACAAAATCAAAATCTTTTATAACAAGCTCTTTATTTTCTACTTGAAAGAATAATAGATAGTAATTTTTTAACACTTTTGCTTTATCTTTATCAAAAACTTTTTTTAAAATTTCTGAATAACTTAATTTCTCTCCAGTTTCAAAACTTTCTGTTTTAAAAATTTTAATCATATCATCTGTATTTTTAAACTCATTTTTATCAATAAAAATTGGAAGTGGATTTGGTAAAACACCACTCTCTTTAATTTTCTCAAAAGTGATTAATGTTTTTGCATCATCAACAGAGAATCTATAACTTATTCCATCCATAAAAAGAGATGTTTTATGTTTTAAATATGTTTTATCATCATTGAATGTTGTAAAATAATCAATAACACCATAAGTAACTCCATCATCTTCAATATTATAATCTTTTTTGTTAAAAACATTATCTTCAAGATAAAAGTTAAATAACTCTTGATAATAATTTAATTCAATATTATCTAAATATATTTTTAGATAATCTGTCTCTTTTAATTTATTAAACTCATTTTGAAAGGTAGAATCAAAAGTTAATGTGTTAAATTTTTTAAATAGAGTTTTTAAGAAATTTTTAAACTTATTAATCAAATCTATTTCATTTTGACTCAATTTAGTTTTAAAAATCTCTAAACAGTTTTGGAAATAATTATCAACTCTTTCTAAAATAATCTCAAAACGTTTATCAATTATTGATTGCATAGAATCTAAATTAAGTTTTTTCTTTTCATCTTTTCCAAAATTAAAATTAAAACCTATTGCAAAAGGGGAAGTTGTGTGAATTTTTAATTTT
>DYRY01000067.1 GCA_020718465.1 Anaeromyxobacter dehalogenans
TTTTAGAGAGGAGAGAGATGTTCTATCTATTTATGGGGGAGTTGGTTACCGACTTCATCTAAAAAATAGATATTTTGTTCAAGGTTCTGTTGGATTAAAATATTATCATGATACAGTAAGATTATACTTTAAAGATGATCCAAATCTTGAAGGATATACACTTCAAGAGAAAGAGTCAACAATAACAGACTACACACCTTATATATTGGTAGAATCTGGAATACTTCTTCAGAAAAAAAAGAGTGGAGTTATTGTTTTTAAAGTTGGGTTTTTAACTGACTACTACTACACACTTGATGAGTTTCGTTTTGTTATACAAACCTCAATAGGATATCTATTTTAATAATTTTTTTTTATGAGTTTTTATGATTAATAGTTTTATTAAAAAAAATAGAGAGATTTTAGCAAAAGCTACTGAAAAAAATGGTAAGAATTTCTCTGATAGTTTTGGGATGGATTTAGATTATCTTGCTAAAATTATAACATTTATTGAGCCTTTTTACAGATATTATTTTAGGGTATCAACTTTTGGTATTGAAAATATTCCAAAAGATGGAAATTTTCTTTTTATCTCAAATCATTCAGGACAAATACCAATAGATGGAGTTATGGTTGGATTATCTCTACTTTTTGATAAAGAACCACCACTTCTACTTCGTTCAATGGTTGAGAGATG
Source organism: Anaeromyxobacter dehalogenans (assembly GCA_020718465.1). GTDB lineage: Bacteria > UBP6 > JAFGXH01 > JAFGXH01 > JAFGXH01 > JAFGXH01. The sequence goes on from DYRY01000067.1 coordinate 677, forward strand.
GGTTCCAGAATTACCTTTTATAAGCACACTATTCTCAAAAGGAGGGCAGATTTTAGGAACACAAAAAAATGCTAAGAAACTGCTTGAAGAGAGAAACTCTCTTCTTATATTCCCAGAAGGAGTTAAAGGTATATCAAAAATATTTAAAGATCGATATAAACTAGCAGAGTTTGGTTCTGGTTTTGTTAGATTATCAATTGAAACAAAAACTCCGATAGTTCCTGTTGCTGTTATTGGTGCTGAGGAGCAAATACCAACTTTTGCAAATATAAAAAACATTGCAAATTGGTTAAAAATTCCTGCAATGCCAATACCTCTAACTCCAATTCCACTTCCAGTTAAATATAGAATATATTTTGGAGAACCATTTATTTGCTCTGATAACACAGAAGAGAGTGCCAATAAAGTTAAAAATATTATACAAAAAATGGTAGATGATGGTATAAATAAGCGAGAACATATATTTTGGTAGAGCTCATGAAAACAGTTTTAATAACAGGAATTGCAGGAAACTTAGGAAAAATTTTAGCAAAAAATCTTCATAGAAAATGTAATGTTATTGGTTTAGATAGAAGAAATATCTCTGTTTTACCCAAAGATATTATCCATTATAAACTCGATATAAGAAGAAATAGAGTTGAAGAGATTTTTAAAAAACATAAAATAGATACAATATTTCATCTTGGTGTTATGCATAATTTAAGAGAAAATGATAGAGAACATCACGATTTTAATATTATTGGAACAACAAAACTTATTGAGTATGCTCAAAACTATGGGGTTTCACAGTTTATTTTTCTTTCAAGTGGAAATGTTTATGGTCCAAGAGCAACAAACTCACAATATTTAAATGAGGATGAACCACTTATGGGTGGAGCAAATTTCTCTGAAATTCGAGATTTAATTGCTCTTGATATGCTTGTTTCATCTCTTTTTTGGAAAGCACCACAACTTCAAACAGTGATTTTAAGGCCTGTTCATATAGTTGGTGATTTACAAAATGGAATATCAAACTACTTTAGAATATCAAATAAAATCCCTGTTTTGGCTGGATTTGACCCAATGATGCAACTTATACATATATCAGATTTAATTGAAGCATTTATTTTAGCTATGGATAGTAAAAAAAGTGGTGTTTATAATTTAGCAAGTAGTGGAGCTGAATCCTTATCAAAACTAATATCATATCTTGGGAAAAAAAGTTTACCACTTATTGACCCAATTTTTAGAACTATATTTCATCATTTATGGAGAGCTAGATTTGTTAATTTTCCTCCAGAAGAGTTTGATTATCTTAAATATGTATGTATGGTTGATATAACAAATGCAAAAAAAGAGTTAAATTTCACACCTAAATATACCATATTCGATACTCTTGATAGTTTAAATAGAGTGTTTTTCCATAACATTATTCCTATTTAAAATAAAACTTTTAAATTTATTTAATTCTTTTACAAAAAATAATTGTTAAAAAATCAAACTTTTATCTATTTTTGTTTATGTTATAGTTAATTTTTTCATTAATTATGCCATTTTAATAAAGATAAAATAGTATTAGAATCTATTTTTCGCAGAATTTTCTTGTATTAATTGTTAAAACAGGAACTGTTGAGTGTCGAACAACTCTTTCAGCAGTTGAACCAATTAAAAACCTTTTTAATCCTGTTTTACCATGTGTTGAAAGAAGAATAAAGCTAAACTCTTTTTTTTCAGCATACTCAATTATCTCCTCTGCTGGAGTATCCCCATAAAGTATAACTAAATCCCATTTCAAATCAGAAACATTAAAAGGTAGTAATCCTGCTTCCGATTTTTTTTTCGCATCTTTGAGTTTAATTTGAATTTCCTCTTTAAATTGAGATGAATCAAAAGGATCTCCATCTGGGTTTGTTGTTTTTACAACATGACAAAAATATAGTTTTGCATTTAGATTTATTGCAAACTCAATTGCATAATCAGTAATTTTTGTGTTACAATCTGAAAAATCTGTTGGGAATAGGATTGTTTTTTCCATTCAAATCTCCTAAAAAATATAGTTAACACCCATTATATACAAAAAAAACACAAAAGTCCATAATTATCATAAAATAAATGGAAATAATTTTTTCATGTAAAAGTAGATATAAAAGATATATAAAATCTGTTTTTTTATTGAAAATAGGCTTAAAGTTGTAACTATCGATTCTCTTTATCTAAAAAAGATAAAATCAGTTGATCAAGAGTTGCCTCTGCATCCTGCTCTTTATTTGCATCCAATATCGATTTTTGTTTATTTTCTGAAATATGTGGTGGTTCTGTTTTTTTCTGTTGTTCAAGAATATGTATTGCTTGATCTGGTTTTGTTAATGTTTTGGGACCTAAAAAGAGATCAATCTCTTTTTCATAACCACCACTTATAAGATCTTTTAGTAATTTTTTATGTTGCTTCTCCATCATCTGGCGAACAATTCCCTTCACTTGTGCAACATTTACAACATCTACATAGGAGCTTTTAACAGTAGCAATAATATTACCCTCAATAAAAACATGAGTAACTATTTGAGCCAATTTCTCACCAAAATCCTCTGTCTGTATGTGAAAAATTATATCTCTATACTTAATATTGTGATTAAATCCCTGAATCATAAAACACCCACAACAACATTAATATTATGAGTATTTAAGATATTTTTGTCAACTTTTTTTTATATTATTTATGAAAAAGTGATAAATATCACATATTTTTCTTATTTTACAAATTTTCTCATAAAAATATTAAGTTTATTTATCAATAATTTTTACTATTTTTATTAATTTAAAAAAAACTTACAAACTACTATTAGAGATATATTTTGATATTTTCTGAAATAGCATCTGTTTTTGAAATGGCTTTGTTACAATATCATCCATACCAGAAGATAATATTTTATCAATTTCAGATTGTTCAGAGTATGCAGTTAAAGCAATAATTGGAGTTTTTATTTTAACCTCATCTCGTAAAATTTTTACAGCCTCATAACCATTCAAATATGGCATCTGAATATCCATTAATATTAAATCAAATGATTGCTCTTTTCCCTTTTTAACAGCCTCAAGACCATTCTCTGCAAATGATATGATAAAAGTTTTATACTTTGAAAAAATTGCTTTTAAAAGAGCTATATTTATTGGATTATCCTCTGCAACTAAAATAGAGATATCTCTATTTGGAATTTTAAATAGTTCAAACTCATTTGTATCAACTTTCTTTGTAGTATCAGTCTGAATTGGGATTTTTCCTGAAAAAATTGTTCCAAAATCCACTTTGCTTTTAACATCAATTTCACCAGATAGGAATTTTATTAACTCTTTTACAATACTTAATCCAAGCCCACTTCCCTCTGAAATAGAGCGATTATAGATTTTTCCTCTTGAAAATTTATTAAAAATTGATGGAATTTCATCTTCAGGAATTCCAATACCTGTATCACTTATCTCAAAATTTAAAAAACCATTTTGATAATATAGGTTGAAATTAATCTCACCTGATTGAGTAAATTTAATTGCATTTCCTAAAATATTAATAAATATCTGCTCTATTTTTACTGAATCACCTTTAAAATTCTCAAATTTACCATCTAATATTAGTTCTGATTTTAAAGTTAAACCCTTTTTTTCAGCCAAAATTTGATATATTTTTACAACTCTATCAAATAACTCTTTAATAGAGAATATATGTTCAATAATCTCCATTTTTCCAGACTCTATTTTTGATAAATCTAAAACCTGATTTATTAAAAATAGTAATCGATTACTTGATTCTAAAACAACCTGAATCATACTTTTTTTTCTTTCATCAAACTCCTGTTCAAGAATTAGATCCATAAAACCAATAATTCCATTTAAAGGGGTTCTAAACTCATGACTCATACTTGATAGAAAATCACTTTTTGCACTACTTGCCTGTTCTGCCTCATTTTTTGCCCTTTTTAAATCTGTAATATCCATCATAATTCCAATAATACCCTCAATACTATTGTTTGGATTTCGGAATATAGATTTATAAAAAACTACATGACAGTTATTTCCATTGGGATCTTTTAAAATATCCTCATACTCTGATGTTACATAGTTAAAAACATCACCATTTGACTCATTGTAACTTTTATCATTACTACTAAAATTTCTGTTTTTATTACTTTTTTTCTCTTTTTTTTCTAAAAAGTCTATGTTTTTATCTAAAGATTTACTATTTTTATTTATACTAAAACATTTTTTTATTAACTCATAATCTTTTTGGTCATGTATTAGAGCAGACTCTTTATCTAAAACATCAAAAACAGTTTTTCCAATAACAAAATCCTCCCCTTTTCCAAAAAATTTTGAAAATGCTTTATTACATCCAAGATATTTTCTGTCAACACCTTTATAGTATATTGGTAGTGGAATAGAGTCTAAAAGATATCTTAAAAATGAGTCTTTTTCTGATATTTTATCAACATACTCCCCTATTCTTGAACTCTGTTGAATCTCTCTATTTAAAATTTTTAAAACAAAATTTATTGCAATAAAAAGGGCAACAAATGTTATAAAGTAAGAGGTTCCCTTATATGATTTAAAGATTAATTCACTATCAAAAACAAAAATTTTTAATGCAGTTAAAAAAATTAGTAGAATATTGGTTATAATCTCCTGTTTTTTGTTTTTTAAAATCAAACAACTTCCTGATTGCACTAGAAGAACAGATATTGTGAATTGAAAAAAATTATCTTTCTCTATTATCATTAAAGCTAAAAATATTATTCCATTTAAAATAATGGCATAAATTCCAATATCACTTTTTTTTCTTATAAGAATAAATGATAAAATATTAAAAATTATCACAGATGGATATGATAAATACTCAATAATTGTAAAATCTTTAAATGAAAAATCAACAAAAAAGTATGCAATAATAAGCATAAAAATTATTATGTTGAAATAAAAACTATATTCCCATTTTTTATCAGCAATCTCTATATTCATATTTAAATCAAATTAAAATAAAAAATAAATCAATTATAACAAAAAAGATTTTAAAATCAATCAAAAACAGTAAAATCTTGATTTTATATCTTATTTTTGTTTTAAAACAGATAAAACTCTGATTTCTAGATTAAAATTTATCTAAATATAAAACTCCGATTTAAGATATATTGGATTATTTAAAAGAATCTCAATAATGGCAACTGGTATTTTTGATATAAAATCTCTATCTGATATATCTAATTTACTATTTTTGTTTGGTGAGATAAATAGAATCTCCTCTTTGTAAACTGTTATAAGCTCCCTATTTATAAATCGATTATCCATTTTTTTTAGGAGGAGGTTTTGGTAATCAAAATTAGACTCCATTATATATATTTTAATAACCCCTTTTCTTGGTTTTACTTTTAAATACTCAAAAGATTTACTATTTTTATTATCTAAATTACCATTATCTATAACATAATCAATATCAGATAATTTATCACAATTTTTTATTTTTCCTAAAAAATTAAAAAAACTACTATCAAGAATATGGTAATTTTTCTCTCCTAATGTGTTATAAATATAGTCAAAAATCTTTTCTAGTGGCATAACATATCCTAAAAATAGAGTTTTATAAAAATCAGAATAATCTGTTTTTTTTATATTTAATTGTGTTTTTTATTTTTAATATTAAAAAATTAATAGAATCCCTGTCCTTTTAAAACATCAAGACGTTGTGGTGCATAGGTACTTCCTTTTAAAAGAGCCTTTTTATAAAAGCTAACAGCCTCTTTTTGATTTTGAGAAACCCCATAACCAAACTCATAACAGTATCCCATCCACTCCATTGCAGTTTTACTATTTTCAGATGCTTTTGTAAAATACTCAAATGCAGTAGAGTAGTTTTGAGTTACCCCTTTTCCATTAAAGTAAAGAATCCCTAAAGCAGCCATTGCATCATAGCTTCCCGCTTCACTCCCCTTTTGATAGTAGGTTGTAGCTTTTGTGTAGTCAGCAGTAACCCCATAGCCATTCTCATATATAAAACCAAGATAGTAAATAGATGTAGAGTAATTTTTATCAGCCCCTTTTTGAAACCAGCTTAGAGCAGTTATATATGCCCCCTCTTCGTAATATGATAAAGCCATATTATGAATTGAGTAAACATCACCATTATCAATTGCTTTTTGATACCATCTTCTTGCCTCTGTTAGATTTTTAGTTACCCCTTTTCCATAATGATAACAGTAAGCAACCCAAGATTGAGATATTTTATTATTTTTTGCAGCCCCTTTTTCAAAATACTCAAAAGCTTTATTTAAATTAGGGGTAACACCATAACCATTATAGTAAATCTCTCCCAATTTATTTATTGCATCAGAATTTCCAGCATCCCCTCCTTTTTGAAACCAATCAAGGGCTTTTGAGTAGTTTTGTTCATCAAAATATATAAATCCAAGATTGGTCATTGAGTATCCATCACCACTTATTGCTGCTTTTTCATACCAAACTCTTGCCTCTGATGTGTTTTTAGTTACCCCTTTACCATATTGATAACAGTAGCCAACCCAAGATTGAGCACTCATCTCATCTCTTTGTGCTGCATATAAAAACCAATTAAAGGCCTCTTTTTCATTTCTTTCAACCCCTTGACCATTAAATATTAAAACTCCAAGGTTTCTAATTGAGTATAAATCTTTTTGGGATGCCCCTTTTAGATACCAGTAGTATGATAGATTATAGTTAATTTTTGTTTTTTCCTCTTTATAGATATAACCAAGCCAGGATTGAGCAACAGCATCACCCATTTCACCACTTTTTTGAAAATATTGAAGAGCAGAATCAATACTATAATCAACATAGTTTCCATAGTAGTGCATAACAGCGATATTTGTGAGTGCAATCGGATGATTTTCTGCTAAAAGATAGAGTTTATAGGCATCAGAGTAGTTTGGTTTAACACCACCATAACCATTATCATAAAAGATTCCCATAACAACTGCAGCTTCACTATCTTTTTTTAGAATTGCCAAATTTTCAAGTGAGTTTGATATAGATTTATTGCACCACTCTGCCCCACGATAGCTATCTTTTGCTACCCCAACACCTTGATGATAAAATATTCCAAGCCATCCCATTGCAACAACATCACCACGTTGAGCAGCCTTTTCCATAATTTTAAACGCCTGCTCTTTTGATATATTCTGTTTATTAAGACCAATATAGTAGTTAAGAGCCTCTCTCACGGAGGATGATGTTAAAGGTGCAATTATTCCTTCATCCTCATCAATCTCCTTTGTTAAAGCATTTAATCTGTCGAAAGCTTTCTGTTTGTTTTTTTCAAGTTGAGAATCGAGTGCTTTGTGTGAAATAGATGTTGTATTAATCTTTGATTCACCAACCATATCTGAAGAGGAGCTTGATATAACACTATCTTCATGAAGAGAAAGAAGAAGTTTTTCTGAAATTTCAGAGACTTTAACCTCTAGCATCTCTGGAGTTGAGTGATTACACTCTTTGCAGTAACCAACTTCAACATTTTCAATTGCACCTGATTCAATATTGATTACTCTTCCGCTAATTCTCCAGCTATTTTTAGATATCTCTTTAAGAGAGAATCTTAAAAGTTTTTGAGCTGCCAACATTCTTCCAGTATCAACAAGGCACTCATTATCATAGCAACCTTTTGCTCTTTGTCCTGCCTGTTCTTTAAGAGCATCCTCTTGAGATTTCTCATCAATAAGAGAGAAAGAGACTCCTCTAATCTGTTTTTGAGCTTTAAATATTCCAGATTGAGCCGATATAACTAAAACCTCTTTAAGTTTTTTTGAATCGGTTTCAGAGATTAGTTTTGAATCAATCTCTGGTTCTGGCAACATGATAGGAACATTAGTTTTACTATATGCTAATCCTCCTAAAAGTAAAAAGATAATTAAAAGATTCTTAAACATAAATTCTCCCAAGAGTTATTTTTTGATGATAACATGTTTTTATAAAATTTCAAATAGAAAATATAAAAAATAGAAGTAATTTATTAAAAAATCTATAAAGTATATCTATTAGAGTTTTTTCTGATTAATTTATTTTTTTGTGTAGGTTTTTCTTAAAGTCATAAAATCTTAAATTCAAAACTAATGTGATTTTTTAAATAATCTTTTATTATAAAGTACCTGTTCATTTATTTTTTAATAATATTTATATTGTAGCAAGATAAAAAGTTTACTTTTTAATAGTAGCACAAACTTGCCATAACCAAAAAGTTTACTTTTTAATAGTAGCACAAACTTGCCACAACCAAAAAGTTTACTTTTTAACAGTAGCACAAACTTGCCACAACCAAAAAGTTTACTTTTTAACAGTAGCACAAACTTGCCACAACCAAAAAGTTTACTTTTTAATAATATATATAAAAAAAAAATAAAAAAGTTTGATTTTTTTTAAAATTTGCTTTAGAATCTTAATAGCTATTTTTGTTTAATAACATATATTTTGGAGGAGATTATGGGAAAGAGTAGTCGAATTGATAAAATGAGTGAAGCAGAATCTTTATTTAAAGAGATGGATGCAAATTTAGAGAATCCTTTTTGGAAATCAAAATATGATATACTAAAGGCTGAAAATCAGCTCTATATTGAAGTTTATAACAAAAGAGAGATTGCAAAACAGAAAAGAGTTGAAGCTATGAAAAAAATGGAGGATGTTGATAATGAGTTAATCGCTTTTTTATCAAAATTATCAAAAGCAATACTTATAGAGATTGATAAAAGTGACCTTAAAGTTAGAGAGTTTTTTATAAATGGAAATGTAACCGATATAATGTCAAGTGCACATAATAAACAGATTGTATCAATAAATCACCTTGTAAAAGGTTTTGAGAATAATCCAGATTATGATTTTGTTCAAAAATATGGTGAAAAACTAAGAGAGTTAGCATTAAAAATTGATGAAGCATACAAAACATTAGTTACATTAAGAGATATTGAAACTACAACAATTAGAGATCTTAAAGAGGCTGATGATGATTATGATTCACTACTAAGAAAAACAAGACATTTCATAAAAAATGAGAAATCATAATCAAAATAAAGTAGTTTTTTTCTATATATTTTTTCTTTCTAAATATAAAATAATAATAAATCAAATAAAAACATAAAAGAAACAAACAAAAAGTTTTCATTTAATAAATAAATAAAAATTATTAAAGATAAATATCTACTATTTTTTATTAGAGTTTTAAATCTTTATTTAGGTTTGTTAAAAATTTATTTATGAATTATCTATGATATAGTAGGATTTTAGATTTAAAACTGTGTTCCATCTGCTTTTGTTGCAGGAGTTCCTTTTACATTTGGAGTAAGTTCATTATGATGAATGAAAACTACTCCTGTTATATCTGGTGAACGGTTTAAAGATACACCTGTAATTAAATCATCAAAGGATACCTCTTGATAAACAACCCCACTATTTTTAAGAATTACAGAATCAGTTCCATTTAGTGATAATCTTCCAGTTGATGCTACTTCAAATCTAACATTACTTGCTGTTAAATTAATTGTACCTCCTCCAAATATAACTATACTGTTTTTTGGTTGGAGAAGACCTGAAAAACTGTGTCTTAATCCAAGAGAATCAGAAAGTGTCAGGTTTGATAAATCAAGAGTTTTATATGAAACATTTACAATCTCAATATACTCATCATTTGATGAATGTGTAAAACCATCACCACTCCAATCGTTTGTTGGTGTGTGCATTATCTCATTAATAACTAAATCTCCAATCTCTGGAAGAGATGTTTCAGATTCTCTAACAACAAGATTAACTATTTTATTAATAGTTTTATTAAGAGAGTCTTTAATAGTTATATCAATATTATATGAACCAATCTCTGTTGTAACTCCCTCAAGATACCAGTCTCCACCTTCAATAACAAGAGATAAACCATCAGGAATATCTAAAGCAGAAACTTGGTAAGGTGAAACTCCTCCAATAATAGGAAGTTTTTCTTTATAGTTAACTCCAGAAACTACATCTGTAAGTATGTTTTTAATATCTAAATCAAGAAGAATCTCAATATTCATTGAGTATACTCCAACTGCTGGGGAATCAAATGTTAAATAGTAAACTCCAGAATCTAAATGCTCCTCAATTGAGTTTGAGTGACAAAATAGTGTTGCTCCACAAGTTTCTGATAGTGAAATCGAGCTATTCTCTAATGTTGTTGAGGTTGTAACTCTAACAATACCACTGTTTTCAAGAGATAATCGATAAATTTGCTCCTTATCTCCTAAAGATGAACAACTTGATTTAAATGTATCTCTATATTGTGTTGTAATCTCTCCTTGAACTGTTCCAGTAGTAATATCAATTGGATTATTACAACTATCTCCAGGGATTGGAGTACAAATACCATTGTATTTATAATATCCCTCTTGACAACCACACATTGCAACATAATTATCAAGATAACAGATTGAGTTTGAACCACATGGATTTGGTTCACAAGGATTATCAATGCAACCACTTGGAGTATCTATAAAACCTAAATTACATTCACAAATAAATTCTGTCTCATTTTGTGAAAGACAACTATTTTTATTTACCTCAACACATGGATTCTCTGGTGTACATGGATTTTGGTCATCAACACAACCAACTCCCTCTTGATAATTAATATATCCAGAATCACAACCACACTCCCCTGTTAATGATTGACAAGAGGCAAAATCTCCACAATCTAATGTTACATTGTAACACATATCAGCAATACATGCTCCACTATTATTAAAAAATCCATCATTACATTCACACTCTAATATATCTTGATTACAACTACTATTTACTCCACAGGATGGTTCACAATTGGTTCTTCTATAGCATAATCCAGAGATACACTCATCTAATAGTGAGCTACAAATTCCATCTGAACAGGTTTCATAGCATAATCCATCCCCACCTCTTGAGTATCCATTTGCACAAACACAACTGCTTGTTGTTGTATTACAACTTTCAAAACCTCCGCTACAATCAGCATTTGTTGAACAGGCAGGTTCTCCTTGAAGAGATAATGTATAGTTTCCAGAATTACTAGATCCATAACCATCAACAAAAATAAAATATGTTCCAGCATTTAAAACCTGTGTTATAACCTCTGGAGTTGAAACTGTATCTTTACAATCTATTGAATTAGAACTCTCTGTTGATGTACAGCTTGTTTTTCTAATGTATAAAACAGAGTCCCAACCACTTGGTGTCAATCTTGCTACTATTTTATATTTTTTTGTAAGAGTAAATTGATAAACAACATCAGGACTTGTTGAGCTTGTTGCACAAGTTCCAACATAATTATGAGCTTTTCCTGTTGTTGAACCTGTAACTACATCTCCAATTACTATTGGAGTTCCTGGACAAGTATCACTTTCACCCATTAAACATCTTCCATCTGGTTGAAGTGTATAGCCTGTATTACAAGAACACATAACAACATCACCCTCAACAGAGCAAACATTTTTACCTGATTGAGTACATGGATTTGGAATACAAGGATCTATACAACTATTTGTGTTTGTATCAAGAAGAAAACCATCACTACATAAACACTCATAAGTAATACTACTCTCTCCAACCTCAAATTCACAAACAGTTCTATTCTCATCTTGGCAAGGATTTTCTGAACATGGATTTTGAACACAAGAGCCATCTCCAAGCATTAGCTCACCATCTGGACACTCACAATGATAGTTTCCTTCAAAATCATCACGAACACAAATTTGTTCAGCTTGGCAAGGATTACTAAAGCATGGATCAATAACACAGATATTTTCTGCTATATTATTTACATATCCATCATTACAATCACAAAGGCCACTAAATGGTTCACAAACACCATTTTCACCACAATCAACATCACCCTCTTCAGGAAAACATAGATTTTCAACACAAACTCTTCTCTCTTCATGACAAACTAAAGGAGCTTCGCAAGGAGAATCTTCTCCACAAGGCTCATTTAAAGTTAAAGTCATTGTAAATTCCCCTGCAGATGTTTGATAACCATCTGCAATAATAAAATATGTTCCAGCTTCAAGATATTGATTCTCTATTTTTGCTTTTGAACTTACTTCATAAAAAGCATTACATGCTAATTCAGAACTACTTTGACCACAAGTTGATTGAATATATACAACACAATTAAAGTTCTCATTTGTTGCCTCCATTAAAACTGTTGCAAGTTTTGGAGAATCTATTGTAAATGTATAAACCATATCTTTTGATGCTGCATTTCTTCCACAAGTTGATGATGCAGAGAGATAGTTTTGTGCCATTAGTGAAGTATCACCAACAATTGGAACATCAGGTTCAATTATAACAGCATCACTACAGATATCTCCTTGAACAATGCAGGTTCCATCAAAATTCAGTTTATATCCTGCTTCACAACCACAGCTATATCCAGTTCCATTATCTTTTAAGGAGCAAACTGTTTTGTGTAGTTGAAGAACACATGGATTTGGTGAGCACAAATTTCTTATACAAACTCCATCAATTAAAACAAATCCATTATTACAAGAGCAGGAGTAACCACTTTCTGAGTTATCAAGAGAACAGATAGTTTTATTACTATCTGTACATGGATTTGGTGCACAATAATTATATATACAACTACCATTACTATCTAAATAACCCTCTTCACAAGAGCAACTATATCCTGCTTCAATACTCTCATCAAGAGTACAGATAGATCTATTTGGTTCACTACATGGATTTTCATTACAATAATTAAACCTACAATTTCCAGATTCAGCAAGATAATATCCCTCATCACAAGAACATTCATAACTTTGATAATCTTCTGATGTTGTACAAATGGTTTTATTACTTTCTATACATGGATTAGGTTCACATGGTAAATTTACACAACTATCATTATAAAGGATAAATCCATCATTACAATTGCAATGATAACCCAATTCAGTTTCATCACGAACACAAACAGCTCTATTTGAATCAATACATGGATTTATGTCACATGGATTAAAAGTTATAGTTATATGAAGATTCTTTTCAATAAAAGGGCGATTATAGTAAACTTCACCACTTTTAGAGTAAGTATAAAGTCTAACTTTAAATTCAAATTCACCATCTACTGTTGGAACTCCTGAAATTACTCCTACTTCTGATAAAGTTAATCCATCTGGGAGACTATTTTGTGCCTCAAAATAGAATTGATTCTCAACAACCCCAGAAAACTCTAAAGTTGCTAGATACTCTCTGTTTTTTTCAGCATTAGGAAGCTGATAAGATTTTATCTGTAAAATACCATTCGTTACACAAATAGATCTATCCAGATTACAAACTCTTCCTTCACAATCACTATCTGATTCACAAGAACTTAATTTAACACAAGAACCATATGTTTTATCACTATTTAGTATAAATTTGCACTCATAACCTGCTCTACAATCAGTCTGAGCCTCACAAACATGATACTCATCAACCTCATCCCTACCACAACTAAGAAGGAGGATTGTTGCTAAAATAAGATGAATTTTTCTACTCATCACAACTCCCAAAACATAGAAACCACTTCACTTTATCACAAAACTTATGATTGTGCAAATCAGATTTATATTTTATCTATTTTTTTATGAATCTTTAACCATATTTTTCTATTTCTATTCAATTTTTTAACATATAACAATTTTCTGTTTAAAAATATATATGATTTGATTAAGAATTATAGAGTTAAACCTGTTTTATCTTTTATGTAACTTTTTATCTCCTCATTGTTTTTAAATGCACCAATTGGAACTCTCATATTTTTTCCACTTTTTAGTTTAAAATCAAAAGGTTGAATCATCACATATATTAATCCTCCGCCCTTTGCAACTTTGAATGATTCAATTTCATCAAATTTAAACTTTTTTGTTCCAACCCACCAATATTCAAGCTCATCATCTTTTAAAGTAATTTTCCCTTTTAACGATATAATGAACATCAATATGCCAAGAGGACTTAAAATGATTGTTAAAACAGCTATTGCTCCAATAAGATTAAAAAAATAGGCAATACCAATCTTAAGTTTGTACTTTTTATCCATAAAATCCTCATTAAAAAGTTTAAAATACTTTATCATGAATTATTAATAAACACAAATAAATAAATAAACTCTATTTATTTTTTGTAGTAAAAAAAAGAGGTATTTTAAATGAATAGTGGGTTTTAACCCACTAAAGTTATAGTATTTTAATGATTAAGTTTAATGGTAAAGTTATATTAAGATGCCTTTTTTTTCATATTATCCTCATTTTCTTCAAAATGGGCTGTTGAAAAATCTGGAAATCGGGTTTGAATAGTTTGAGCATCAATAACAATTTTCGTGATAGTGTTATTAGATGGAATCTCATACATATAATCAAGCATAACTTTCTCAAGTATATTTCTAAGACCACGAGCACCTGTTTTTTGAAGAAGAGCTATTTTTGCAACAGTTTTTAAAGACTCTTCTGTAAAAGTTAACTCAACACCATCCATTCTGAAAAGCTCTTTATACTGTTTTGTAAGTGCATTTTTAGGTTCACTTAAAATCTGAATCATTGCCTCCTTTGTTAACTCTTGAAGAGCTGAAATAACAGGAATACGTCCAATAAATTCAGGAATCAAACCATATTTTATTATATCTTCTGGTTGAATCTCTTTTAGATACTCAACTTTTGATTTCTTAACATCAGATTTTGATTGATTAAACCCAAGATTTTTTTTACCAACTCTTCGTTGAATAATATCTTCAAGACCAATAAATGCACCACCACAAATAAATAGTATATTTTTTGTATTCATTGCAATAAACTCTTGATGTGGATGTTTTCTTCCACCTTTTGGTGGAATATTTGATATTGTTCCTTCTATTATTTT
>DYRY01000068.1:0-1325 GCA_020718465.1 Anaeromyxobacter dehalogenans
GACGGGGTGGGTAAAGAGATGCAACATAAAGTAAATTAAAAAAGGCTTAAAAAAACCTTTTTTTCACTTTTCACAATTTTTAAATCTTACCCAGTAAATATACTCAATTAAAAACAGATACTTTTAATAAAAACTCTCTTTAAAGTAAATATTCTCAATTAAAAATTCTCTTTGAAATGAACAACCTCTATATTTGCTTGTTTTAAAAGTTTTAATCCATCATCAATACGATATAACTCTTTAAAAACAACCCTTTTAATTCCGGTTTGAATGATAAGCTTACTACACTCATAACATGGAGACATTGTAACATATAGCGTTGCACCTGTTGATGAGTTTGTAGATTTAGCAAGTTTTGTAAGAGCATTTGCCTCAGCATGTAAAACATATTTGTGTGTATTTCCACTCTCATCTTCACAAATATTCTCAAAACCAGTTGGAGTTCCATTATACCCATCAGAAACAATCATATTCTCTTTTACTATTATGCAACCAACCTGTTTTCTATTACAATATGATCTCTCTGAAATAACAGAGGCCATTTTTAGATACATCTCATCAATAGAGACTCTTTTCATAAGAACTCCAAAAGAAAAAATAAAAAAGGGCTCCTAAGAGCCCTTAAAAAGGGACAAAACCCAATTACTCTTGAATGATTGCATCACTTGGACAAGCTCCAGCACAAGCACCACAATCTATACATGCTTCTGCATCAATTGTATAGATAGGAGTTCCTTCAGAAATAGCTGAAACAGGACATTCGTCAATACAGTTTCCACATGCAACACACTCTTCTGTAATTTTATAAGCCATGTTATCTCCCGAAAATAGTTCCATAAGCCACAGTTTTTATAACACAACTTCAATAAAAAATCAAATAAAATTATAAACTTTAAAAAATCTATGTAATAATAATTCTCTTTTTATAAAACAACATTATTGACATTTTGATAATAATAACTTAGAATAAAAATTATATATCTGAGAGTTAGATAGAGTTCTCTCTCAACGATAAATAGGAGTTATATAATAAATTTATTATAAATCTTATCCAAAAGAGAGTCTAATGGAGCAGAGAATAGGAACAGTAACAATCCTAATAAAGGAGAAAGAGTCTGCAAAGGCTGTTAACTCCTTGCTTTCTGAATATAGTGATATCATTCTTGCAAGGCAAGGGCTTCCTATCACAACTCGAAATATATTCATTATCTCTCTTATTATTGAAGCAACAACAGAACAGATTAATGCTTTAACAGGCAAAATTGGACGTTTAAAAAATGTTGAGGTTAAATCTATTCTTACAAAATATAGAGAAAATTCAGAAA
>DYRY01000068.1:1425-15509 GCA_020718465.1 Anaeromyxobacter dehalogenans
TTCTTTTATATTTTATGTTTTTAAAGAAAAAAAATTCTTTTATATATTTTTTGTTTTTTAGGAAAAAACAGATTTTTTATACTATTGAAGAGGTAATAATGGATAAAAGTGAAAGAGGTAAAAATTTTATAGATAGAGATAAACTCTACTCCTTAATAGAGGGAGAAATCCCAACTTCATCTCAAATCGATGAGATTTTAAATAAAGGTTTAAAACTAAAAGGCTTAAACCTTGAAGAGGTGGCAACTCTTCTTCGTGTTGATGATGAGGAAACTATTCAAAAAATTATGAATGTTGCCCATACAGTTAAAGATGAGATTTATGGTAAACGATTGGTAATTTTTGCTCCAATATATACTGGTAATGCCTGTATAAATAATTGTACTTACTGTTCATTTAGAAGAGATAATAAACTTATAAAAAGAAAAGTTTTAACAATGAGTGAAATTGCAGAAGAGACCTCTTCACTTTTAAAAGAGGGACATAAAAGAGCTCTTTTAATTTGTGGTGAGAGTAAGCTTAACAATATAGATTATCTTGTTGAGGCAATTAGAACAACTTATTCAGTAAGAGAGAGTTCTGAAAGAGACTATATTCGTCGAATAAATATTGAGGTTGCTCCAATGGAGGTTGATGAGTTTATTAAGTTAAAAGCAGAGAAAATAGGAACTTATGTCTGTTTTCAGGAGACTTATGATCCTCTTTTATATCCAATATATCATCCTGATAACACTAAAAAGGCCAATTATGAGTATCGTTTGAGTGTTATGGATCGAGCTATGGAGGGTGGAGTTGATGATGTTGGAATTGGGGCTCTATTTGGTTTAGGAGATTACCGGTTTGAGGTTTTAGCAATAATGGAGCATGCTGCACATCTTGAAAGAGCCTTTGGTTGTGGACCACATACTGTAAGTGTTCCAAGAATTGAGTATGCTGTTGGTGCACCACACTCTGAAAATATTCCATCAAAAGTGAGTGATCAAGATTTTAAAAAATTGGTTGCAGTTATTCGAATTGCTTTACCATATACAGGAATAATTTTAAGTACACGAGAGAATGATAGTATGAGAAATGAGTTAATTAAATATGGTGTTAGCCAAATCTCTGCTGGTTCTAAAACAAATCCAGGTTCATACTCTCACAAAGATGAAGAGGCAGGTAGTCAGTTCACATTAGGAGATCATAGAACACTTGATGAAACAATATACTCTCTTGCAGAGGCTGGATATATTCCCTCTTTTTGTACTGGTTGCTATCGAAAAGGGCGTGTTGGACATGATTTTATGGATTTAGCAAAACCTGGATTAATAAAACACTACTGTATGCCTAATGCTATTTTCACTTTTGAGGAGTATTTAGAGGATTTTGCCTCAAATGAAACAAAATCAAAAGGTAAAGAGCTTTTAAAAAAGCTTATTGAGGAGATTGGAGAGAATAAACTTAAAGCAAAAATCTCAAAACAGATTCAACATATTGATAAAGGTAAAAGAGATATCTACTTTTAAGATATTTTTATTAAAAAATAGTTTTTTTAAAGATGCTTTTTAAGATATTTTTATTAAAAAATAGTTTTTTTTATTTTCTTATTAGAATATCTACTTTTTAATATGTTTTTTCTAAAAATATGGAAGCATATTTATTATAAATCTCTTTATTAATATAGATAATAAAGATTTTTGTTAATAAAGAATATCAATACTTGACTTTATCAACTCTTTTTTTTAAAATGATTCTGATTTCGTTTTTAGGATTTCAATTGGATATTAACAGCAGACGAAAAATAGAAGAGACCGCTTTAAAACTAATAAGCAAAAAAGCATATCAAAAGGCTATAAAAGAGTATCAAACCCTTTTAAATGTTGCTCCAGATGAGCCTAGATATCTCAAACAGGTTGCAGAGTGTTTTAAATTTTCAAATGATATACCAAATGCCCTTGTATATTATGAAAAATTGGCAAAAGTGTATCAAAAGGGTGGGCTTTATAAACAGGCTGTCGCAATATATAATGTTATGGTTGAGTTGGGTGAAGAAAGAGAGTCTGTTTATGATGATATGGCATCTTGCTATAAAGCACTTAATCTGAGTGTTGATGCAGCAAGAGTTTATAGAAAACTGCTAGAAAACTATATGGTTAAGGGTTTTTTCAAAAGTGCTTTGTCTGTTTCTGAAAAAATATTGATTCTTAATCCTGAAGATACAATTGCTATTATAAATTTTGCAGAGGCATGCCTTGCAACAAATGATAAAGAGTTGGCTGTTGAGTATTTTAAAAAAGGGGCTGATATATACAAAAAACAGAACAATCTGAATATGTATATTAAAATTTTAGGTAGAATAGATCATGTTACAAATCATAGTGACCCTAAAATTTTAAATGAACTTGCAATGCTCTATATCACACAGAAATCGTTTGGTCCAAATCTGCTTGAGATTCTCTTAAAAAGTTATCGAATAAGTAAAGAGAAAAATGATACAGAGGCTCTTATTGAGACTACTGTTTTATTGATATCTTTTTTTAAAGAGACAAACCAACGAAAACAGATGCTCTCAATTATGTATGAGCTTGCAAAACTTTATGAATCAACAGATAATATAAAAAAGGCACTAGAGACTTATAATAAGATTCTACAAATAGCTCCTGGTAGTGTAGAGGTTAGAAAAAAGGCTCAAGAGCTTCAAGATAGAGTTGAGGATCAAGAGATTGCAGAGAAACAATCTAAAGAGGATGAGTGGCTTGTTCCAAATAAACAGACACAACAACAAAATATCCCAATTCCACAACCAATTACCCCTAAAGTTGAACAAAAACCAGCAGGAAATGATGCAATTAAAAACTCTTTAAGAGAGATTGATACATATATAAAATTTAAACTTTTTGATAAAGCAGAAGGAATTGCAAAAGATTTATATTCTAAAAATCCAACAGATCCAATTATATCAAAAAAACTAAAAGAGATTTATGTAAAAACAGGTAATTTAGGGGCAGCAATAGATATTCTTCTCAAAATGTTTGAGATATCTTTTCAAAGTAATCAATCAGAGGCAAAAAGCTTTTTAGAAGAGATTCTCTATTTTGACCCAGATCATGAAAAAGCAACAAAATTGATAGCTAAATATTATGAAAAGTCAACCACTAAAGCAGAAAAAATTGCAATATTTAAAGAGACTCCAATTGAAGAGGCAACACAACTTGCCATAAAACCAACAGTTAAAAAAGATGAAATTGAGTTAATAAACTTTGATGATGATGATTTTGAACAAAAATCTAAAACATCTTTAAAAGATCAAATAGAGCAGATAAAATTTTATATTAATCAGGCAATGTTTGAGAATGCTAAAAAAGAGTTAGATCCACTTTTAAAATCAGATCCTAATAATAATGAATTACTAAAACTACTATCTCAATTAGAACAGGCTGTAAAGCCAATTATGATGGATGAGAGAGCAGATAAAAAACATTCAAAATCGGGAGAGTTTCAAGAGGATGTTAATGAGATTTTTGAGAAATTTAAAGAGGGAGTTGAACAAAGTGTTTCTAAGGATGACATAAAAACAAGATATGATTTAGCAATTGCTTATAAAGAGATGGGGTTATTAGATGATGCAATCAATGAGTTTAAACTCGTTTTTCGTTTAACAGAGGATAAAATAGATTGTTTGGTTATGATTGGTCTTTGTTATATTGATAAAGGGGATTTTGATATTGCTATAAAATATTTTAAAAAATCTCTTGAGTTTCCAAGTGATGACTCTCTTCAGAAGTTAGCAATCTATTATGAGATTGCTAATGCATATGATCTTCAAGGAAATTTAAAACATGCTTTTGAAATTTTTAAAAAAATAGCTCAAAAAGATAAAACTTATAGAGACTCTTTTGGGCGTCTTCAAAAGATACATGAAAAGTTAAAAAATAGTGCAACAAAAAATGATCAAATTTCTTATGTGTAAAAATGAACTATTTAAGCTATTTTGGCTTTAAAAAAGAGCCATTCTCAAATGCACCAATGAGGGAGTTCTACTATAACTCAAAGCAACACTCTCAAGCTATTATAAGGCTTGTTTATAGTGTTCAAGCTATGAAAGGGTTAGCAATTCTTACTGGTGAGATAGGAACAGGAAAAACAACACTTGCAAGAAGATTACTTGAATCTCTTGGAGAGGATCTATATGTTGCAAAAATGTTGGTTATTGTTCACTCAAAAATTACTCCACTTTGGCTTTTAAAAAGAATCTCTATGCAATTGGGTGTTCAACAGCCTGCAGATGAGAAGCTTACTCTTTTAAATCAACTATATAATCAATTGATAAAAATATATAAAGAGGGGAAAAAAGCTATTATTCTAATAGATGAGGCACAAATGCTTCAAACAAGAGAGATAATGGAGGAGATTCGTGGAATTTTAAATATGGAGGTTCCAGGGCAAAAACTGGTGACATTTGTTCTATTTGGTCTTAAAGAACTTGAGCAAAACATCCATTTAGATGAGCCATTAGCACAACGAGTTGCCCTCAAATTCTCTTTGGAAGCATTGGATTTACCATCTGCTGAAAACTATATAAAACATCGTCTTAAGCTCTCTGGGGCTAAAAGAATGCTTTTTACTGAAGAGGCTGTTAAAATAATCCATAAATATTCACGTGGAGTACCAAGATTAATTAATACAATATGTGATAATGCTCTTTTTGAAACATTTCTAAATCATGATAATGTAGTTAAAAGCAAAATTATTCTTCAGGTTTGTGAAGCATTAGGTCTTGAGTACTACTTAAAAGAGATGGAGGGGTCTATTCAGCAAAAAAATAGATCTTCATCATCAAAATCAATAACTTATGCTGATATAGACAAACTTATATCTGATGTTTCTCAAAAACCAACAAAAAATGATGAGTAAATCATTTTTATTAATATAAATTTTAATTAATTTATTTCATTTTTTTTAAAAAAAGGTGTTTTTTACATGCCAAAAATAGTTGATAAAAGTGGGCGAAAAACCTTAATTTTAGAGTCATTTCAGAAGATTTTTTCAGTTATGGGTTATGCAAAAGGAACTCTAAAGGATATTGCAAAAGAGGCAAATATATCCACTTCCTCTTTATATGCAATTTATAAAACCAAAGAGGAGATTTTTTGGGACTATTTTGATTATGAGATAGAGAAAACTATAGAGCGTGTTGATTCTCTTATTGAAAATGATAAAATAGATAGTTTGAAATCTCTCATTGATCTTATTTTTGAGATTATAAAACATATTATTGAAAGTTCGAATGAGAGAATATTTTTTGAGTTTTTTATTGAGGCATATTATGCAGGAAAACTTGAGGAATTTACAACAAAAATGGATAAATTCTCAAGCTATTTTTATGAACTAAGACATAAATTATTAAAAAAAACACTCAACTCTGGAGTTCCAGAAATTGATAATTATCAATATTTAGATGAGACAGTTGGTTTAATTTTAATGTTTTTTAAAGAGGGAATGATTCACACATTCTCTCTCAATAAAATGAAATATACTCCAGAGTTTTTTAATGTTTTTAGAGAAAGAGTTTTAACTTTAATTGATTTAATAACCCCACATTTTAAAAAATAGATTTAATTTGAAAAACTATAAAAGTCTATATCATCCCAATTTTATAAAATTGATAAAATCTGAAAATTTAGAGGAGTTTGATATAAATATTTGGGATTTTTTTTGGAGATGGGAGATTCCTTTCTACTACTATGATAAAATTATTGATAAATCTACAATCCCTGAAAAAATAAAAAAACTATATAAAAATCAAACAGTTAGAAATTTAGTTTTTTTAGAGCTTTTAAAAGAGTTTAAAACTCTTTTAGAGCATTTTGATATAGAATATTTTTTATATAAAGGTATTTGGTTGATTGAAAATATTTATAAAACAGGTGTTCGTTCAATTGATGATATTGATATTTTGATTAATAGTGATTCATTGAAAAAAATGGAGACTCTCTTAAATAGTTGGGGAGTTGAGTTTGATAGAGATTTTTTTAAACAAAATAGTAACTATCATGAAACTAGAATTGATATAAAAAAGTGGAAAATTCCACTTTTTATTGATATACACAAAGATATTGCCCCTTTTGGAAAAATTAAAAATTTTCACTCTGTTTTTACTTTTGATACTAGTCATATCATTGAAAAACAGCTTATCCTTCTTCTTATTGAGTTGGGTGGGGATTTTTTTAAAAATGAGAAAAGATTTTTAGATGTTCTTGAAATAATTGATAATTGTGAACTTGATTGGAGCTATATTTTTGAAATAGTAATAAAATTGAAATTAAAAAATCAGTTTGTTTATCTATTTTATACTATTGAATCAATTATAAAATCAAAAATAAATTTTTTATATCAGAAAAAATTTGATGAAAATTTTAATTTTTATAAAATAAAAGTAAAAAAAATTGTAGAAAAATCAAAAATCAAATATTTTTTTATTAAAAATTTACCAATTTTTGAAAAAAAAAGGTTAAATCAACTACTTTTACCACAACTACAGTTTGATTCAACTATAGATTATATTCAATATTTTTTTAAAAAAACTATATACACAATAAAAAATGGGGATTTATGGAGAGAGATTCAAAAATTCAAAGTGGAGTTAGGAGAAAAATAGAGGCCTCTCAACTGTTTAAAATGAGCCTAAAAAAAGGGTTCTCTTTTACGATCAAAGGAGAAGGAGACTCAATGTGGCCAATTATACGCTCAAATCAAGATGTTAAGATTTTCTACACCCCATTCAAAAAAATAGAGCCTGGAGATACCATTTTGGTTTGCACTGATAAGGGGGAAAATATTCTTCATAGAGTTGCCTTTAAATATGAACATTATATATTTGTTAAAGGAGATATTCATAAATATCCTGATAATTTTATTGTTACCGAAAATAACTATATTGGCAAAATTGATGGTAAATTTTTAAAAATATACTCAATTTTTTATAGAGTTATTGGCAGATTTATTGTTCCTACAATTTATAAAATCAATAAAAAATATAAATCTAAAAAATAAAAAATAAAAATGATATTTATTACATTTTTTTATAAAAAATAAAAATGATATTTATTACATTTTTTTATAAAAAATAAAAATGATATTTATTACATTTTTTTATTAAAAATAAAAAAATATTTGGAATAACAATAAAGATATAGTAGAATATGTTTTTTGATTATCTTTTTAAGGAGATTATATGGAGATTACAGCAAAAGTAAAAATGAAAACAAATAAGGGTGATATGATTATTGGATTATATGGAAATGAGGCTCCAATAACAGTTAAAAACTTTCTTGATTATGTTGAAAGTGGTTTTTACACAAATGTTATATTTCATCGTGTTATTCCTAATTTTGTTATTCAGGGAGGTGGTTTTGAACCAAAAATGGTTGAAAAATCAAACAAAAAAGCACCAATAAAACTTGAAATTGCACCAATTATTAAACATGAAAAATATGTCTTATCTATGGCAAGAACTCAAGTTAGAGATAGTGCAACATCACAATTTTTTATCTGTTTAGGTAGAGTTACACATCTTGATAATCAATATGCTGGTTTTGGTAAAGTTATTGAGGGTGAAGAGGTTGTTGATGAAATTGCAAAAGTAAAAACTAAATCAGCTGGATTTCATCAGGATGTACCTGCTGAAGATATGATTATTTTATCGGCAGAAGTAATCTAATTTCACAAAAAAGAGATTTTTCTTTAAATTTTTTAACATTAAAAATAAAACTTATAATTTTTTCTTAAACTCTATATTTTGTTTACATTTTTTTAACATTAAAAATAAAACCTTGAATTTTTTTGCAAAATCTATATCATATGAGTCTGATTTGTATTTGGAGTCGTTTTATGATGATGGAGATTAAAAATTCAAAACCTTTTAAAGGTCGTATTGCAATCCTTACTGGTGGTGGAGATTGCCCAGGATTGAATGCTGTTGTGAGAGGTGTTGTTAAAACAGCATTAACTCAATATGGTTGGGAAGTTTTTGGTATATATGATGGTTTTAAAGGTCTTGTTGAGAATCGTTATATTCCACTTGGTTTTAAAGAGATTAAAAACATACTATCAAAAGGTGGAACAATTCTAGGAACATCAAATAGAGATAATCCATTTCACTATCCAATAGAGTTAGATGGTGAAACTATTTTTAAAAATCGTTCAAGTATTGCAGTTAAAAATCTTGAACAACTTGATGTTGATGCACTTATAGTTGTTGGTGGTGATGGAACACAAAGTATTGGTTATGAGTTTGCTAAACTTGGCGTGAATGTTGTTGGTGTTCCTAAAACTATTGATAATGACTTAAAAGCAACATCTTTTACTTTTGGATTTGATACAGCAGTAAATATTTCAATGGAGGCAATAGATCGCCTTCATACAACAGCAGAGAGCCATGAAAGGATTATGATTGTTGAGTTGATGGGGCGTAATGCTGGTTGGATTGCTCTTTATGCTGGTCTTGCTGGTAATGCTCAAGTTATTTTAATTCCAGAAATTCCATACTCTGTTGATAAAATAGTTGAAAAAATTAGAGAGCGTTACAGAAGAGGTCAAAAATATGCACTTATTGTTGTTGCAGAGGGTGCATTTCCAAAAGAGGGTGGAACATCCTATATTGAAGATGGTGCTGATGGAGTTGCAAGACCAAAAAGACTTGGTGGTGCAGGTCAACGTCTTTTAGAAGAACTTAAAGCTTATGATAGCTCTTATGATGTTCGTTTAACAATTTTAGGTCATCTTCAAAGAGGTGGTTCTCCAACAGCAGCAGATCGTGTTCTTGGAACCGCTTTTGGTGTTAAAGCAGTTGAGCTTGTAACTCAAAGAAAATTTGGAGAGATGGTTAGTTTAACAAAAGGTGAAATTTCAAGTGTTCCTCTTGAGGCTGCAGTTGGTAATATAAAACTTATAGAACCAAATGATCCAATGATTCTTGCAGCAAGAAGTATTGATTTATCTTTTGGAGATTAATTGAAAACAACACTATATATATCACATTTTTATAATTTTACAACAGTTTATCTTCAAATTGAAGATAAAGTTTATAAAAGAGATAGTAGTGAGCGTAGTGTTTCAAAATTTTTTTATCAAATATTAGATGAATTATTTAAAGAGTCTGAAACCTCCTTTGAAAAAATCAATGAATTGATTTTTATAAATGGTCCAGGCTCTTTCACATCTTTAAGATTTTTTTTAACATTTGTAAAAGCTTTATCTGTCTCTATTCCAAACACTATTTTTATTCCACTAAATCTTTTAGATATTATTGGGTTTTCTAAAGAGGGTGAAAATTCTGTTATAATGGGTGGAACAAAAAAATTTATTGAACACTTTTACTATGCTAAATATTTTAAAAGTGAATATGATTTTAAAATTCTGGAGCCACATAAAATTATCTCTTATGATAGTGCCTCTAAAATAAACTCTCCTCTTTTTATTGGCATAGAACCCGATTTTTCAATAATAAAAACAGAGATAACCCTTGAAAACATGAGAGCTCTAGCTGATTGGAAGAAATCTACAAATAGTGTAGATTCTATTATCTCTCTTGAACCATACTATATTAAAGCACTTTAAAAAAATTACTTTTTTGTCAAATAGTGGAGAATTTTTTCTATAAACTTAGTATAGATGATGCAAAATTGTTATAGAGGAAAGATAAAAAAGAGGGGTATTTAGATTTTTCAAATATAGAGGGGAAAAAGAGTTAATATATGTTAAAAATCATCTCTCCAACAATGAAAAATTGAGCTTTCACCCATCTTTTCAGAGTTTTTAGGTGGAGTTTAACAAATAGATATCCCCCTTTTTTCAAACCTCTTCTATAAGGTGGTTTCCCACAAAAAAATTTAAATACCCCTCAAAATTTTGCTAGATTAAGAGTCTAGTGCTGAAGGATTCGAACCTTCGAAAACCAAAGTCAATTGCTCTACCTGATAGCCTTTCAGCTATATCGGAATCGAACCGATTACCCACTGATTAATTTTTAGGATTGCAGAGTGCCCACCAATGGTTAAGGGAATCGAACCCACACTCTGCTACTATGTGTAGATATACAAAATGGAGAGACTCCATCTGCATCCTGAATCTTTTGAAATTCTACATAGCAAAAACATATTAACATTAACCTCTTTTTTTGTCAAATATTATATATATTTTTTATCATTTATAATTATTATAAAAATATAAAATATAAAATTTCTAATAATCAATTGTTTGTTTATTTTATAAAAAAACAAAATATCTAATAAAATAGCTAAAAAACTGTTGTTTTTTTTATAAAACTCCCTTATTATAGCTTTTTGTTTGATTTTCATCTGTTTAATGGGAGTTTTAATGTTTGTTATTGATTGGAGAGTAAGTTATATTAAATCTAATGAGTATAGAGAGATGCCAACAATTTGTTGTAGTGATTTAGATGATTATATTCAAATTTTTCAAAAAGTAAAACCAGAAATTGTCTATATATTTGAAAATAGTGAAAAAAAAGAGATGAAATTGGGTGAAATTATCAAAAAAACTATTTTAAATATTGATGTTAAGAAAATTAACCATAAAAATATACCAAAGTCTCAAAAAGATATGGCTGAAAAAATCTCAAAAAGTGATAGAGAAAAACTAAAATCAGATAGGTTTTATCTAAACAATACTGAACGGGAGTTTGGATTTATATATGACTCTATTTTATTAACAATAAAAAGTTATAACTATAGTGATATCTCTAACTTTTTTAATGGGGTCTCTTTAGGTTTTTATGATGAAACTATTTATTTAAAAGCAAAAGAGGGTGGCTTTAGTTCACTTCATGAGTATAACTCATTAATTGATATTGGATTTAAAACAAAACGTGAGTATTTAAAGGCTATTGATGATAATTTCTTTACATATTTTGAGGAGTATAAAAAAAATTATCTCTTAAATATTGTTAAATTTCCATTTTTTGAGAGAGTTTCAGATCTATACTATCAATGTAAAAGTGGTGGTTTTGAGAGTTATAATCAATTTTTAGATGCTTTAAAAAGAGGTTTTTCAAATAAAATTGAGTTAGATAGGGCAATTTCTGGTGGTTTTGAAACTAAAAAAGATTATGATATAGCTATAAAAAATGGATTTGAACTTAAGGATGAGTTTGAAAAAGCAAAATCTTTAGGAATTAAATCAAAAAATCTTTATGATATTTATGAAAATTTGATAGAAAATGCTCAATTAGATCTGTTTAATTTTGTTGATATCTCTTTTGTATACTCAATAATATCTCAATTTGAGGATGGAGATAAGATATCAATTAATAGATTAATTGAGTTAACAGAGGAGTTTAAATCTGTTATTCAGAAAGATATATCTTCAAAAAAAAATGCAGAGTGGTTTAAAACATCTTTAAAAACAAGAGAGTCTTTTAAAAAACTTCTTTCAGAAAATAGTGAGTTTAACTCTTTAGGAATATATGATAATGATGGTGAATTTTTTGAAAAACTACTAAGAGGTGATTTAAAAGTTGTTATTGATGGTAGTAATGTGGCTTGGAACTCGAATTCTCAAAAAAATAGTGATTATCCAGAGCTAAAAAATATCTCATTGGTGGTTCAGGCATTAAAGAAACAAAATATTAAAGATATAACTGTTATTATTGATGCTGCACTTATGTATAAAGTTAAAGATCCAGAGTTTTATAAAGAGTTTGAGGATATGATTCATAAAGCACCAGCAAAAACAGAGGCAGACTACTTTATAATTAGCTTTGCAAAAAGTGAATCAGGATTGATAGTTACAAATGATCAATTTAAAGATTGGAGAGAGAAAGACTCTTGGATTCAGGATAATATTGAAAATATATTAGTTCCATTTATGATTCTTAATGGTCGTGTGACATTTGGAAGGGTTCTTAAAAACACAAAAGGGATTAATAATACACTAAATAGTATTAACTATTTTGATGAAAAAACCAAAAAAACATCAGAAAATAGTTATATTTTTGATGAAAAAACTGAACTAATTTTAGTTGAAATTTTTGATTTTTATCAAAAAAAAGAAGGACTTTTTTTTAAAGAGTTTGAAAGATTGTATATTGAAAAATTTGGAAATAATTTTCAAAACTTTAAAAATTTCAGAGAGTTATTAGAGTCAAAATCGGAGATTTTTGAAATTACATTTAAATTTAATAAACATAATCTTTATGTTAAAAAAAGAGCTTTAAAAAACTAAAATTATAAAATATTAAGAAAAATCTCTATTTTATTAATATTTTGCCACCTTGTTCAGACCATTTGGGAGTTAATATCTCCAAACCATTCCATCCTGTTGAACAATCAGAGTTTGTCTCTCTTAAAGAGTGACAATTTCCGGTTCCTGTTGATATTGTTCCATAAACACTTGATGCTTGCTGAGTACAACTACTATTTGATGAGTTTATACAAACTATAGGCTTATTATCAACTTTAAAAACTGCATATCTATCATTTGATAATTCAAAAGATGTGTTTTCTCCATTACTCCATATTGAGCTATTTTTTAATGTGAATATTGCACTTGTGTTTTTCCCTGTATGAGATAGATATATTTGAGTAAAAGGGATTCCTGTTGCATTAATAGAGTATTGTGTTGAATCAATTGATATCCCTACATTTGAAACACCAGGAAATGGAGCATTTGAGTCTCTTCCTTTTATATTAGCAACTGATGTCCAACCTCCACCTTCACCAATACCACTTGTATTCATATAACAGTAAACAGAAAAAGGAGTTCGATTTGCTGGAGATATAAGATAATTACCATCAGCTCTAATCGCTGTATTATCATAAATCTCTTTACAACTTTGATAATATAAACATAAACCACTACTTGTTTCACAATATCCACCATTACCACAAATAGAGGAACCTATAGTATCACAACTTTGATTTGTTAATGTTACTTCAAGTGTAAATTTACCCTGATTGGTTCCACTACTTGAACTCCAACCATCAACCACAATAAAATAGTCCCCAGCCTCTAAAACTGTCTCGATTTTGCTTAATCTATTTTTATTTGGTAAATCATCTGGATCAATATCATCATTACAAACTAATTCATTACCCCCACAACTATCTAAAATATATAAAACAGTATCATCAAAGGAGTCATCTCTTGGGTCAACAACGGTTTCCAATTTTACATGACTTTTTTTTGATAAAACAAGTTTAAAAATCGTATCATTTGAGGCACTATTAGTACAACTTCCACTAAAATTATTTGAAAATCCATCTAAAGAGGTGTCTCCAGTGTATGTTCCTGTTTCTGTTATTGTTGTATGTTCATTACTACAGCTATTTCCAAGTGGAGAACAGATATCATCATTTTTATAGTAGTATTGATCACAAATACATATTGGTACTCCAGTCAAATCACTACAACTACTACCAATACCACAGTTTATACTCCCAATCTCCTCTGCAAGTTTACAGGATTCAACACAATAGTTATCTCCATTATTATCTTGATATCCTTCAGAACAAATGCACTCTCCTGTTCCTGTTAAACCATCATTGCATCTTGCATTAAACTCGTTACAATTTGGACACTCTATGCAACTTAAACTATAGTAATTTGAAGAGCAAATGGTACAATAAATACCACTCCAACCAATATTACAACTACACTCTCCAGTTGATGGAGTACAAACTCCATTATTACAATTTACAGATACTCCATTTTGACATCTTCCATTTGTAAGGCAAGTTTCAGTACCATTACAGAGATTTCCATCACTACAATCAGCATCAGAAATACAATTTGCAATACAAACTCCATTCAAGTCATGATAACCATTTGCACAAACATCACAAAGTGCTCCTTCCCAACCAGTTTCACAACTACAAACTCCATTAGGTTCAACACAATCTCCATGATTTCCACAATCAATCGCTATTGACTTTTCACAAGTGCCAAACTCCAAATTACAAATTTCAATACCATTACATGCAATTAAATCACTACAATCTAAATCTTTTTCGCAGTTTTTAACACAAATTCCCTCTTTTAGTCGATATCCCTCACTACAAAGTTCACACCTATCTCCACTATAACCA
>DYRY01000069.1:0-13783 GCA_020718465.1 Anaeromyxobacter dehalogenans
GTTTTTTTTTGTTTTTACATGAAAAAAGTAGTTGTAATTAAGTTTTTTTTTATTTAGTTAGTAAAATAATTAGAAAAACTTAGTTTTAAAAATATTTTTTTCTCTATCTTTTAACAATTTCATATATATATGGTGGATTATTCGGTTTATTTACAAGAGCATGAATCATAATATCAGCACTATTCATTGGAAAACTCTCAAGATATGTTTTTAAAAATTCACTCTCTACTCTTCCCTCTTCATGACCCCAATAAACAACAATAATAATTTTTCCTCCAGAGTTTAAAAGTTGAAACGAGGATTCAATCGCTTTTTGAGTTGTTTCAAATTTGGTTGAAATAGTTTTATCACCATTTGGAAGATAGCCAAGATTAAAAATTACAAAATCGATTTTTTCAGAGATATACTCTAATATTTTTTCATGACCATCATTTATTAGTGTAACATTATTGATATTTTTAATTTTTTCAGATGTTTTATCAATTGCCTCTTTTTGTATATCAAATGAAAAAACTTTTTTACTCTTTTGTGCAAGATAAACTGTATCATTTCCATTACCACAAGTTGCATCAATAATAATTGATTTAGAGTTTATAGAACTATCTATAATTTTATAGACCTCTTTTAAAATAAAATTCATAAAAATCTCCTTCATAAATCAGTTTTTGATTATTTTTTAGAAAAAATAGTCTTCAAAATTATTATAAATTAATATTAGTGTCATTAATGTTTAATTTTGCTTTAAACTCTTTCCCAATTTTAAAAACAACACTTTTTTTGGGTGGAATAGAGATTTTTTCACATGTTTTCGGATTTATACCAACTCTCTCTTTAACAACTTTTACATTAAATACTCCAAATCCTCTTAATTCAACTCTCTCTCCCTTTTTTAAAGATAGTATAATCTTTTTTACTATTGCATCAATCGCAGCAATGGCATCTCTTTTTTTAATATTTGCCTTATCAGATATCATATCAACTAAATCACTTTTATTCATAAAATCTCCAAAAAAACTATTTTTATCATTTCTTTATTATCATTTCAATAGTAATAACTTTTAATTGAAATTTTTTTATTACCATTTTAACGGCAACAACTTTTAATTGACATTTTTTAGCAAAACATATATCATCTCACAACTTATTGTTTGGTAAATTTGGTAAATTATGACATTTAAAGAGATTATTTCAAAAATAATAGAACGGAGTGGGGTAGCATTTACTGAAAAAATAAGAGAGTATCCAACTGATAAAGTAAAATGCCTTCTACTAAACTGTATTGGTTACTATGGTGTTGTTCCTAAAGAGTTTTTAGAGGGAGTTAATCCTGAAAGAAATCTAAAGTGGATGATTGTAAAAATATTCAAAACAGTTACATTCTATTTTGATAAAGAGGCTTCTGTTGAAGACTTTATGGAGATTATTAAAATAATGAGTGCTGGAGATGAGGTAAAATCAGAGAGTCAACTACTAAAATTATTTAAAGTTGAGGAGATTTTTAATGATAGAGAGACTTATTTCTCTCTTTATCATCATCTTTTTATATTTCTTTTTATAGATCTATTTTTAGAGATATCAATTTTTTATTTTCAGAATAAAAAGGAGGTTATTCCCGATATTGTCCAAAAATTTGATGATGGTGGTAAAAACTATCTTGATTTAATATACTATCTTATCTCTGTTGATGGTGTTCTGCATAAAAAAGAGGTTCAAATTTTTTCAGAATTGACATCTATGGTTTATAAAAAACCTTACTATCAAAAGAAAATGGAGCTAAACTCTATTTTAGATAAAATTTTATTAATTCATAAAGAGCATCGAGTTTTAAAAGTTGTATATAAAATTGCTCTTATCACAATTTTAATAGACAATGTTAGAACATCAGCTGAAGATATTGCAATAAAAGAGATTCAAAACAAATTTGAGATATCGGAAGTTGAACACAATGAACTTGTTCTTGATGTGAGTAGATATCTTCATGAGAATAAGGAGATTATATATAAATCTCCATTTAAAAAGATTTTCGACTCATTTGAAAAAGGGGTTATTAAAAAAATAACATCAATTTTAACAGATAATAAAGATAAAATTGTAAAAGAGCTTGAGGAGACAAAAGAGATGACTTCTCTAATTAATAAGTGGAGAAAAGGTAAAAAACTCTCATCAGAAGAGAGTGATTTGGTCTATCGCCAACTTATTGATATTTTAAAAACTGTTCCAGCACTTGGAATATTTCTACTTCCTGGAGGAACTATTCTACTACCAATTTTAGCAAAAGTTTTGCCATTTAATATTCTACCTAGTGCATTTGCAAAAGTAGCAAATATCTCTGAGGAGGATGTTTTAAGTATTAAAAATGATGGTGATGATTTGTGTGTTAAAAATTAAAGAGTATTTAATGTAGGAGATATACATGAATAAAATAATATATCTTTGTGGGCTTTTATTTATTCAGATATTGGTTTTGGGAAATCCAAAAATTGATACTGTTTTTGGTCAATATGACCACTCAACAAGTAAAAACAGATTGTCACAACAGTTATCAATACCACACTCAATAGCTTTTGATAATAATGGACAGTTATATATTGTAGATACTGGAAACAACAAAATACGAACTGTTTTGCCTTCTGAGGAGGTTATAACTGTTGTTGGTTCAAACTATCAGGGTGATAAAGAGGGAGCTCCACTATATAGTGAATTAAAACTTCCAACAGATATTATATTCAACTCTGATAATGAGATGATTATTGCTGATACATATAACCACAAAATAAAAAAATTAACAAAAGATAAAAAAATTATCACAATTGCAGGTACAGGAAAAAACGGTTTTAATGGAGATAAATCTGCAATTAGTTCAGAGTTATCTTTTCCTAAAAAAGTTAAAATATATGAGAATGAGATCTATTTTGTTGATAGTGGGAACCATAGAGTTAGAAAAATCAATAAGAGTGGAGATATTGAAACTGTTATTGGTGGAGGTTCTCATTACATAGAGTCTGATATGAAGATGGGTATAAATGAGGCAAAACTTTATTATCCAACCGCAATTGAGTTTTATGGAAAACATCTTTATATTGCAGATAAAAATGGAACAATGATTCATAAAGTTTTTTTAAAAACAACAAAAAATATTCTTCATATTGCAGGAAATGGAAAAGTAAATCAGAATATTCCATTTAAAATATCAAAAAATCCAAAAGATACCCATATTGGTTCTGTTCAATCTATATTTATTGAGCAAAAAACAGGAGAGATATATTTTGTATCCTCAACACACAACTCAATATTAAAGTATAAAGTTGGAGAGATAGATCTATTTGCAGGAAGTGGAAATTATGAGGCTTTTTATAAAATTGGTCCACCTGAAAAATCAGGTTTTCACTATCTAACAGATTTTATAATAAAAGATGGAGTTGCATATATTGCAGACAAAAGAAATAACTACATAAGAGAGATTAAAAATAATATTGTCTCTATCTATGTAGGAATGTGGCAAACAAAAGATGATTTAAGCACTCTTTTTTATCCAAACGCCATAACATCAGATACTAAAAATTTTTATATTTCAGATGCCTTAAATTATCGAATAATTCAAGTTGATTCCCAATTTGAAAATCCACAAATTGTTGCTGGAGTTGGAGTTCAAGGTGAGTTTGATGGTTATGATGAGAAGTTAGCAAAAGATGTTCCTTTAAATTTTATATCTGCAATATCATATTGTGGAGAACAGCTTTTTTTAGCTGACTACTTTGGAAATCGGGTTTGGAGAGTTGAGAATCTTCTTTTAAATAGAGTAAAAGAGGTTATTGTTTTTAATCCATCTGATTTAATTTGTAGTGGTGGTGAGCTCCATATTCTTGCAGATAGAGAGAGTGAAGTTATTATTTTTAATCCAAAAACATTACAAACTAGAAAAATTGATGTTGGATTAGAGTATCATCCTAAAAAAATTGAGGTTTTTAAAGATAAAATTTGGTTTATTGATAGTGAAAAAATTGGAATATATCAATATTCAAATGGAAAAACGGAGCTTTTAAGTAATAAAATAAAAAATCCTATTGAACTTGCTTATGTAGAGAGTAAAAACTCTTTGTATATATCGGATTTAGAGGAGTCCAAAATTTTCTCACTATCTTTAACTGAAAAATTAGAGATAACCCATATTGTTGGAGATGGTAGAAAAGGTTTTAATAAACATAAAGGGGAACCAACAGAGATTTCAATATATGAACCACAAAACATATTTTATCAAAGAGATAATGTGTATATAACAGACACAATTAACAACTTGATAAGAGTAATTCCATTAACAGATACAATTATTGGAAAAAAAAGGTCAGTTGAAAAATCTACTTCTGGTTGTAGTTTTAATTTTGTTGGTGGTTCAAACAACTCTATTTTAACTTTAATTTTACTTTTAATTGCTCTGTTTTTACTAAAAATTGGTTTTAAATCAGAAAAAAATTAAATTACTTATTTTCACATGAATAAAAATTTTTTCTATGTTTTTCTGTCTATTTATTTTATTTAAATGTAAAATAAAGTAATGAACAGTGGGTTTTAGTTATAATATATTGATTGTTTTTATTTTATTTTTAGTTGAAAAAATATTATGAATTTTATAACAAATTTTCTATATATATTTTACATAAAATATCTCTTGAATTTTTCAGAAACAACACTTTTATTCATGTTTTTGGGATTACTAATTCCATATTTAGGTGATTTTTTAAAATTTAAAAAGAGATATTTTCACTCTCTACCAATATTACTTGTTTTTAATATACCAATTTCAGCAATATCAGTGAATTTTGTGGATATCACTTTTATAAATATCTATATATCATTTTTTTTTGGGGTGGTTGTGCATCTTACAAGTGACATTTTGCGTTCAAAGCCAATATATTTACTCTATCCATTAAGTAAAAGAAAACTATTCCTATCACTTATAGATTACTTTGACCCAACAATAATATTGGTTTTCTCATTTTTTATGCTACTTTTTTCTATTGATGGTGTTGTTCTACCACAAATTATTAAAATATCACCAATAATATTTACGATTTTATATACTTTGTTTAAACTATTTTTTAAATATAGACTAAAAAATCAGTATAAAAATGGTATTTCTAAAAGAGACACATTGATAATTACCTCTGGATTAACCCCTTTTTTATGGAGAGTTATAGTAAAAAAAGAGTTTTCAATAGTAGTTTATATAAAACATATATTCAAAAAAGATTTTTTATCAATCAGGCATTTTAAATTCTTAATTAAAGAAGATACTTTTAAGATTATTAACAAATCTAAAAATTTTGATAACTTTAAAAGTGAGTTTTGTGAGCTATTTATACAGGATATTGTTATAAAAAATAGAAGAGTAATTAGAATTTATGATGTATTTAATTTTATATCACTTTTTAAAAGAGAGCAAAGCTATATTGAAATCGATGTTGATTCTCAATCAAATATAATTTCAGAAAAAGTTATTTTATAATTATTTTTCAATATCTTTTTTGATAACACTCAATTTTTTCTTAATATTTTACCCTAAAATAGTTGATAAATAGATTTTTTTATGTTAAAAACAGTTTTTTATTCTATTTTAAGAGGAAAAATGGCTGAATATGTTGAAAATTTTTTAAACTATCACTATTGGAACATCCCTTTTGGAAGAGTTGGTGGATTTATAATTGTATTTCTTGTTTTAATGGGAATTAGATATTTTATTGTTCGTTGGGTACTTCATGTTTTGAAAAAAATGGCTGAAAAAACAAAAAATAAACTTGATGACCAATTAATAGAACGAGGTGAACCACCATTTAAATTGGCTTTAACAATTACTATGTTTTCAATATCAATAAATATACTAAATCTACCTCCAAAAATATCTGGGACACTCTCAAGTATTATAAGATCTATATTTATTATTGCTCTTTTTTGGGCATTTTATAGATCAACATCAATTTTATCAAACTATCTTGAACGCTGGACATCAAAAACTCCATCTAGTATTGATGATAAAATAGGAAGATTTGTTATTAAAATATTGAAAGTTCTTATTTTTGTAATGGCAGGAATGATTTTAATTCAGGAGTGGAATTATGATATTACAGGAATTATTACTGGTTTAGGGATTGGAGGTTTGGCTTTTGCTCTTGCAGCAAAAGATATGCTATCTAATATATTTGGTTTGATTATGATTATTGCAGATAAACCTTTTGTTGTTGGAGATTGGATTCAAACAGGCTCTCTTGAGGGAACTGTTGAGGATATTGGATTTCGTTCAGTTAGAGTTAGAACATTTTCACATGCTTTAATATCTGTTCCCAACTCAACAATTGCAAATGATACAATTACAAATTGGTCAAAAATGGGTAAACGAAGAATCATGTTTAATCTTGATATAACATACTCATCAACTCCAGATCAAATAACAGCATTTACTAAAAAAGCTGAGAGATATTTACAAAAACACTCTGAAATTCATGAGCAAACAATTTTTGTTAAATTTAGCAACTTTGGTGATTCATCTTATGAGATTTTCTTTTATTTTTTTACAAAAACAACAAATTGGGGAGAGTTTTTAGATGTTCAGCAAAGAGTAAAACTTGATATTGCAAAAATGGTTTTAGATATGGGGTTGTCATTTGCTTTTCCATCAAGAAGTATCTATATGGAGAGTTTAAATTTAGAAAAAATAGGTAAATATGATTTAGAGGCTAAAAACTATCTAAAAACTGTTGAAAATGGAAAAAAAATAGAGTATAACAACATACCTGAGAAAGACAGTAATAGTGACTACTGATTTTTTCATGATTACTCATTGAGTTTGGGGTGGATTTTAAACCAGTTGTCAGGTTGAGATCTATTTTTTTATACTTTTAACAGAGTTACTTCTGTTTATTTTAGGAGTAAATGTATATGGAAGAGAGAAACTACATTTTTACATCAGAATCAGTTTCTGAAGGGCATCCAGATAAAGTGGCA
Source organism: Anaeromyxobacter dehalogenans (assembly GCA_020718465.1). Lineage (GTDB taxonomy): Bacteria > UBP6 > JAFGXH01 > JAFGXH01 > JAFGXH01 > JAFGXH01. Next base: position 6,997 of record DYRY01000069.1, read on the forward strand.
GACCAAATATCAGATGCAATATTAGATGCGTTTTTAAAAGAGGATCCAACATCAAGAGTTGCAGTAGAGACTCTTATAACAACAGGATTAGTTGTTATCTCTGGAGAAATCACATCAAAAGCCTATATTGAAATGAAGGATATAGTTCGTAAAGTTGTATCAAATATTGGCTATACAAGTTCAAAAATTGGTTTTGATGGTGAGACTTGTGGAGTTTTATTAAGTATAGATTCACAATCTAGTGATATTGCAATGGGTGTTGATATAAGTGAAAAAAGAGAACAAGGTGCAGGAGACCAAGGAATTATGTTTGGTTATGCAACAGATGAGACTGATGTTTATATGCCAATGCCAATCTATTACTCTCATAAATTAGTTGAGTATCTTGCAAAAGTTAGAAAAAGAGGTGATGTATCTTTTCTTCGTCCTGACTCAAAATCTCAAGTATCTGTTTATTATGAGAATGATCAGCCAAAATATATCACATCTGTTGTTATCTCAACACAACATGATGAGGATGTTCTCTCTCATAGACTTGAGGAGTTTATTATTGAGAATATTATTAAAAAAGTTATTCCAAGCCATCTTTTAACATCTGAAACAAAATATTATGTGAATCCAACTGGTCGTTTTGTTGAGGGTGGACCAAAAGCAGACACAGGTTTAACAGGACGTAAAATTATTGTTGATACCTATGGTGGAATGGGACGTCATGGTGGCGGTGCTTTTTCTGGAAAAGATCCATCAAAAGTTGATAGAAGTGCTGCATATATGATGCGTTATATTGCAAAAAATCTTGTTGCTGCTGGTTTAGCAAAAAGAGTTGAGCTTCAGGTATCATATGCAATTGGTGTTGCACATCCAATTAGTGTTATGATTAACTCTTTTGGAACATCAACTCTTGGTGATAAAAGACTTGCTGAGATAGTTACTAAAGAGTTTGATCTTCGTCCAGCATCAATAATTAAAACATTAGATCTTTTAAGACCAATCTACAACAAAACAGCCTCTTATGGTCACTTTGGAAGAGAGTGTGAAGAGTTTACTTGGGAAAAAACTGACCGAATTGAAGATTTAAAAAAATATCTTGGATAATCTAAAATAAAATTAAGACCACCAAAAATAAAAAGAATATATTTATTAAAAATCAAAGCTCTCTTTTTTTAATTTTAATACAATTGGTAAATCAGCAGGTGCCCAATCAAGAGTTAATAGTTTATCTTTTTCAAACCAATTATATTTAATATGCTCAGTTAATTCTGGTTCAATATTATCTGTTTTACAAATAAATGAGTGCATTATAATTTTAAAATCGGTATAGGTGTGTTCAATTGTGATATATTTTTCTAAAATCTCTATATTTATTTTTAATTCTTCCATAATCTCTCTTTTTAAAGCCTCCTCTTGAGTTTCTCCCAATTCAATTTTTCCACCAGGAAATTCATATTTAAAAGAGACATCCTCTGATTTATTATATCCTCTTTGTGTACATAAAAATTTCTCATCTCTTACTATAATTGCTGCAACAACCTCAATAGTTTTCATATTTTACCAATCCTTTTATGATATATTTTCTTAAAAAAAAATAAGTTTTGTCTTTTATTTTCTTAAAAAAAAATAATTTTTTACCATTTTTAATTTGATATAATCTTTATATTTGGATTTTTAATTTTAATAAAGTTAATATCATCCTCTATTAATCTCTCTTTTGAAAGTTTTAAAAACTCAATATTTGAAAATCCTCCTATCCATCTCTGATTTTTTATGGCAGAACGACTAAAATCAATAGTTTTTATCTGTTGCATTCTACTTAGTTGTAAAAATTCAAATGGAGTTATCTCCTTTTTATTTGGATTATGGCAAATTATATGTGTCTCATCTTCACTAAAATAGTTTCCACAAAAACTTCCCCTTTTTATAGGACTCCAACTATTTTCAATTAAGTGTTTGAGATTTTCAGGAAAAACCACCTCATAAAAAAAGTTATCTAAAAGTTTTCTCCTATCAGATTCTGGTAGATAGTTAAAAAAATCAACTAACATTCCAGTTAAATTTACAAAAAAACAGAGTTTATCATCACTTTCTTCAACTTTTTTAAACTCTCCCTCAGGCATTGTTGCTAAAACTCCAAAATAGAAATCATAAATAGTTTTAAATATCTCTGCTTTATAAAATGGGTGAATTGGAGTAGTAATTGAGGCAGAAATTTTTTCAAATAACAGAATTTTAGTACTATTTTTTCTGTTTTTTGCCAAATAGTCAATTGGAATATCCCCATTTTTTTCAACAGAAAAAAATAGAAGATAGTTACTATCTTTCTTTACTGCTTGATAATCTATATTATCAAAACAGTTAAAGGTTTTTATGTTTAAATCACTATTTTTAGTTATATTCTCTATATCTTTTTTTATATTTGTAGTACAAGATAGTAAAAAAAAGAGAAAAAATAGAGTTATTTTTAAATTAATGCTTAATTTTAATGCTATTTTCACAAAACCTCTACAAAAAATAGTTTATCTCTTGATTAAAAGTGATAAAAAAAATATAATATTTCAAGTTAATATATTTTTCAATAGTATATTTTATTTTTACAAAAAAGAGATTTTGATTTATAATTAAATTTGATATAGTTTTTAGGATAAAATATGAATATTAATAAAATAAGAGGTGCTATTCTAGGAGCTGTTGTTGGTGATGCATTGGGAGTCCCTTTTGAATTTTTAAAAAGAGACTCTTTTAGTAAAAATGAGGTCAAAGAGATGAAAGGGTGGGGAACTCATAATCAACCAGCAGGAAGCTGGTCTGATGACTCATCTATGATGCTTATTTTGATTGAAACAGTTGTTGAAGGCTACTCAACAGAAAAACTTATGAATAAATTTTTAAAATGGAAAAATAGTGGCTACTGGACTCCACATGGAGTGATGTTTGATATTGGTTCTGTGACAGAGAGAGCTTTAAAAAAATATGAACAATATATTATAAAGCCAACAGAGGCTGGAGGTGATTCTGAAAGAGATAATGGAAATGGCTCATTAATGAGAGTTTTACCAATTGCACTATGGTTATTTAACAAACCTTTTGAAAAACGTTTAGATGTTATAAGAAAGATATCATCATTAACCCATCGACATATTAGGTCTATTATCTCTTCTGTTTTTTACATTGAATATATTATCTTACTTTTGCAAGGAAAAGATAAATTTACTGCTTTTCACGATGTTAAAAAATTAATTATTCCACTAATTCCAGATGATGAGATGATGGTTTTTAAAAATATTCTATCAGAAAATTTTCCACTATCTTTGAGAAAAAATATAAATTCTGGAGGGTATGTGATTGATACTCTTGAGGCTTTTTTCTGGATTTTTTTAAACACAGGAAATTATCAAGAGAGTGTTCTTGAGGCAATACTTCTTGGAGATGATACCGATACAACTGCAACTGTTGTTGGTGGAGTTGCAGGATTATATTATGGAATTAAAGATATTCCTCAAGAGTGGATTGATAAAATTGTAAAAATAGATGAGATTGAAACATTATGCAAAAAATTTGAGCTATTTTTAGCTAAAAACTAAAATATTTCCTGTTTTACTTTTTTATTTTTTTTCTTGAGATCTCTTTATTTGAGATGTATATCTTTTATTTTATTTTTATGAGTTTTATTATGATAAATATAATTTTGTGTGGTGGAAGTGGTGTTAGATTGTGGCCATTAAGTAGAGATGGTTTTCCAAAACAGTTTTATCCATTTTTTGAAGAGGAGTCTCTTTTTCAAAAAACAGTTAAAAGAAATCAGATTTTTTCAGAAACTATTGTTGTTTTAAATAAAAAACATCTATCAATAGCTCAAAAGCAAATTGAATCAATAAATAGTAAAATTTCTACCTACTTTGTAGAGCCATTTGCTAAAAATACAGCTCCTGCAGTTGCAATTCCACTATTTTCACTCTCTGAAGAGGAGATTATATTGGTAACACCATCTGATCATTTGATTTTGGATGAAACTAACTATCAAGAGAGTATATTTAAAGCTGAAAAGTTGGCAAAAGAGGGGTTTTTAGTCACTTTTGGAGTTAATCCAACAAAAGCAGAGATTGGTTTTGGATATATAAAAGCAGAGGGAGATGATGTTATCTCTTTTCATGAAAAACCAACATATAAAAAGGCTGAAGAGTATTTTAAATCTGGTGAATATTTCTGGAATAGTGGTATATTTTGCTTTAAAGTTAAAACTTTTCTTGATGAGCTAAAAAAATATGAGCCCGAAATTTATGAACAATCGAAAATATCTTCCCAAAACATATTTTTAAATGAAAATGAGGAGCAGATTATTCATTTAGACCCATCAAAAATTGATAAAATTCCCTCAAAAAGCATTGATTACTCTGTAATGGAGAGAAGTAAAATAGTAAAAGTTGTTCAGGCTACTTTTGATTGGTCTGATTTAGGAACTTTTGAATCTTTAAGTGATGTTTTTAAAAAAGATAATTATGGAAATATCACTAAAAAAAATTTTATTTATTCCGAATCTAATAGTAACTCTGTTTTTTCTGAAAATAGAACGATTACACTTATTGATGTTGATGAGTTGATTGTTGTTGATACAATTGATACCCTTTTAATTACAAAAAAGGGTAGCTCTCACAAAATAAAAAATCTTATTGAGATGTTAAAAGATGAAGATTGTATTTTTTATTGACACTTTTTATAAAATTATTATCTTTAATAATAATTATTGAAGATAGTTGTAAGAAATAGTTAAAATGTTGACACTATTGTATATTTTTATTATAATTGCCAAATATAGCAGGAGGTTTTATGGCTATCAACTATAACATGAAGATTTTAATTGTTGATGATTTTTCCACAATGAGAAGGATTGAAAAAAATATTTTAAAACATCTTGGTTTTAATGAGATTGATGAGGCTGGAGATGGTGCTGAAGCTTTACAAAAACTAAAGTCAAAAAAATATGACTTTATAATCTCTGATTGGAATATGCCAAATATGGAGGGAATCGATCTCTTAAGGGCTGTAAGGGCAGATCCTGATTTAAAAGAGTTACCATTTTTAATGGTAACTGCAGAGGCAGAGAAAGCATCTGTTTTAACAGCTATAAAAGAGGGAGTTAGCAATTATATTGTAAAACCCTTTACAGAAGAGGTTATAAAAGCAAAAATAGAACAGATTTTTGGAAAATAGTCCCCATCTACTCTTAAAAATCTTACAAGGGGTTTAAAAATGGACAAAAATAAACTAAAAGATCAGGCAAATAAGTTTTGGGAAAAAGGGAACTATACAAAAGCAGTCTCTCTTTTTGAAGAGATTTTAAAATTTGATCCTGAAGGTGAAAAGGGGATGCTTTTAAGAATAGCCTTTTGTTATGAAAAAATGGGAAAAAAAGAGGAGGCTATATTTAACTTCATTCAAGCAGCTAAAATGTTTGCAAAAAGTGGATTTTTTTTAAAAGCAATTGCAACATTGAAAAATGTTCTTGAATTAGCACCAACACATAGTGAAACACAAGAGCTGATTGCTGATTTATATGCAAAAGATGGAAAGTTTTATAATCCTGTTCAAAAATCTACAATAATACAAACAGATAAACTTGTATCCCAACAACCAGAGAAAAAAGAGACAATTTTAAGCACAACAAAAGAGGAGATTGAGTTTGTTTCTGATGAGGATCTTATTCCTCTTGAGGATGACTATATTGAGGAGGTTGAGGAGCATTTTACTGCAAATGATATATTCAATATGCAAATAACAGAACCTGCTCCAATTATCGATGCCTCATCACTTTTGATGCCCTTACCAGAAATTCCTCTATTTTCAGAATTAGATAGAGATGTTTTTATTGAAGTAATGGATAAAATGAAGTTGAAAAGATATAAACCAGGGGCTCTTTTAATAAGAGAGGGAGATGATGCTCATGCCTTTTATATAGTTGCAGATGGGAATGTTCGGGTAAAAAAAGAGTTAGTAGATGGAAAAGAGATTCAGCTTGCAATTTTAGGAAAAGGGGATTTTTTTGGAGAGATGGCAATAATTGGAAATGCAAAAAGAACAGCCTCTGTTGAAGCAGTAACTGATTTAGAGGTTTTTGAGCTTTCAACACTGATTTTTGATAATATTATTGCAAAATATGCCTCCGTTCGTCAAATTTTATATAAATTTTATAAAAATAGACTTCTTCACAATTTGATAAACACTTCACCTATTTTTGCTGGTTTAGAGCCATCAAAAAGATTATTATTTTTAAAACTTTTTAAATCAAAACAGATTCCTGCAAACTATCATCTTTTGCAACAAGGAGGTGAAATAACGGGTTTATATATTGTTGTTGATGGTGCAATAAAAGTTTATCGATTTTTAGAGGAGACAAAAAGGCAAGATATTGCAACAATTGCTAGAGGTGGTGTGGTTGGAGAGATGTCTATATTAACAGGAGAAAGACCTGTTGCATTCTGTTCAACTATTAATGAGACTTGGGTGCTACGCCTTATGCCAGAGGATTTTTTAACTTTAAAAAGAGATTATCCTAAGGCAGTTGAATATCTTAGTGAGCTCTACTCTGATAGAGTTTATGAGTTAGATTTGATAACTAAATTAAAATTAGGAATCTGCTAAATCTTTTTTATCCCAAAAATCTCTTTTATGTTAAAATCTGAGTATATTTTTTATTGAAAGAAAAATGTTATATTTATTTAACTTTTTATACTTTTTAAAAATGAAAAATAGTTGAATAATAAATTAGGAGAAAAATTGGAATGAAAAAGCTATT
>DYRY01000069.1:13883-15103 GCA_020718465.1 Anaeromyxobacter dehalogenans
AATGAAAAATAGTTGAATAATAAATTAGGAGAAAAATTGGAATGAAAAAGCTATTGATAATGAGTGGAGTAATTGTGATTTTGATGAAGATGATATAAAAAAAATCAATATTGGGAACCACCCCACTCAATAACAGAGAAACCTTCTCTTTTGGTAGGAGTAAGTTTCTGCTCTTTTATTGTAAAATCAGGTTTATCTAACCCTTTAAAAACCATATAAACTCTTATTATAGAATCTGGGCTAGGTTCAATATGAAGTGGATAATCAGAGTTATACTCATCTCCAACAAATTTTATATGATTCCAAACATTACTCTCCAATAGTGGTAACCAATAGATAATAAACTCATTTGCTTCTCTTCTATTTAATCCTAAAATCTCTAATTTTTCATCCAAAAAATCAGCAATATCCTCACCCTTTACCATAAAACCATCACTCATATCATATTGATGATTTTGTTGAGCCTCCCAATATAGAGAGTAGTACTCTTTTCCATTATCTTTTGATATAATTGTTCCATCTTTTTTAACAAAAACTCTCCAACCATCAATATATTTTGGATATGTGTGAATTAATTTCCCCCCTTTTTCATCAATTTTAACCTCTACTTCAACATCATTTTGAGGATAAAGATAAATCACAGGTTTTTTAACCATAATTGGCTCTTTTATAATTGGTTTTTTAATCTGATAAGATTCAAAATAGTCTCCACCATTAAGCTCTACAAGCTTAAACATCACATTTTTATCACAAACTCCCGACTTTTTAATAAATAAAATCCCAGAGTATTTTTTACCAACTCTTATACCATATTTTGATATATATCTATCCCCTGGATACCATCCATTATTGAGCTTAAAGATATACTCCATTGATATAAATTTTAAAGCCTCTTTATCCTCAATTTTATCTATTGTATTTAATTTGAAAAGAATTTCAACTCCAGAGTAGAATGGTTTACCATTTTTTTGCCTTATTGATTGAGTTGTTCTCTCAATTTTTATAACCTCTGCAGTTGCACTAAACTCACTATAACTACACTCAGCAACTTTTTTTTCATCACCAAAAATAGTAATCGTAAAAAATATAAAAAATAAAATTGTTAAAGTTTTCATAATACTCTCCACAAAAGATATCTACTATAGACGTAAAAAATTAAAAAAAGTTTAAAAATAAATGATAAAAATGTAATAATAAAGAAAAAAAAGGGAGGGAAAGAT
>DYRY01000070.1:0-10448 GCA_020718465.1 Anaeromyxobacter dehalogenans
TGTGAAAATTGGTTTTTCCATTTTTTCAAGTCGATTTAAACTTTGATGACCAGAGTAAAAAAGAGTAGAGTCAACTCCAATTGAGTTTGCAACAGCAACATCATGAGTTGTATCACCAATAAAAATTGTTTCATTAATATTTATAGAGAGTTTTTCTATCAATTTTTTAGCAGTTTCAACTTTTCCAGATGCAAAAAAATCTTTAACTCCCTCTATTTCAATAAAATAGTGAGATATGTTATAATCAGATACCATTTTTAAAAGAGATGTATGCTCCATTGCAGATAAAATATACTGATTAAAGCCCTTTTTTGCTAAAATTTTAAACAACTCCTCAACATTTGGTTGAAGTTTTGCTTTAATCATCTCTTTATAATATTTTCGTATAAATTTTGCTGCAAGAGATTCAAAAGGCTCCTTTTCAAAAGAGAATCCTATTTTCTCATAATAGGATTTTACTGGAAAATCAAAAACCTCTTGATAGTACTCTTTTGTAATTTGATTAAGTGATTTCTCCAAAAGTAGACTATTTACAGACTCAAGTGAAACATCCAAATCATTAAGAATAGTTCCATTCCAATCCCAAATAATATTTTTATATCTCATAAAAACTCCAAAAATTTTCCTGTTATATACAAAAAATAAAACAAATTATTTTTACAAAAACAAATAATATAATAAAGTTTTTAACAACAATTTAAAAATTCATAAAAATAAAGATATTATTTATTTCATATATATTAAAAATGTTAAAATATTATAATTATCAAATAGTTTCACTGTAAAATCTTTCAGAAACATCTCTTGTAATTCCAGTTAGACCCAAAAGAGTTCCTGCCTCATTTGTTAGATAGGAGATACTAACTTCAAGTGGAACTATTTTTCCATTTTTATGATTATGATTTAAAACCATAATATCAAAATAACCACCATCACTATTTAAAATTGAAACATCAGATTTTATTAAATTGCTTAATTTTTTATGCTCTGAAGGTAATATAACCTCTTCAAAAGAGCATCCAATTAACTCCTCTGGTCGATACCCAAGATGTTTCATTATTGATGGAGTTATATATGTAAAGTAGCCATCTAAATCAACACTCCAGACAATATCCTGTATATTTTTTACTAAAATTTTATACATCTCATTTCTTTGCTCTAACTCTCTCTCTGTTTTTTTCAATTTTGAGATATCTTGAGCAACACATAATAACTCTTTAATACCATTATCATCTCTTGAAAACTCTTTCATTCTTACAAAATGCCAAATCCACTCCCTTTTAGGAGATAAAAATCTAATTTCAGCCTCAAAAATTTTACCATCTGCTCCAATAGTTTTAACATTTTCCAAAAGGTTAAAAAATCTATCTTTATCTTTTGGATATATTATTTGGTTTATTTTATCTAAATCAAAAAAACCATTTTGAATTAGGTATGGGGCAATAAAGTTACCAGTAGCTTGATTAAACCATAAAAATCTACTCTCCTCTAAATCATATAAAAATACTTTTATAGGCAACGTTTCACTTATTTGACTCAAAAGATGTTGCTTTCTTTTTAAATCTGACTCATATTTTTTATTTTCAGAAATATCTTTGATTTTTTCAACAAAAAGGGTTCTATCTTTATCTGAATCATAAACAATAGTTATTGTTACCTCTCCCCATAAAATCTCTCCACTTTTCTTGATATATCTTTTTTGAAAATGGAATGTATCTTCATCATAATTTTTCATCTGTTCAATAAGAATTGTTTCAATGAGTTGATCATCAGAGAAAATAAAATCGGTTGTTTTTTTTGAGTATAACTCATCTTTTTCATAACCAATCATCTCTGAAAATATAGAGTTAACAAAAATAAATGGACCATCTTTTTCAGAAACAACAGTTCCAATATGCTCCTCCTCATAAGCAGTAAAAAACTCACACTCATTATGAGCTAAAGCATTGTTAATAAGAGATAGATTAATACCATTTATAGACTCTAACATCTGCTGATTTTTTTTAGAGATTCTGTTTTTAATACTCTCATTCTCCATCTCAAGTTCAAGTATTCTCATCTCTAAATCTTGAAATATTGATTGAATTTGATGATTAAAATCATCAATATTAATATCTCTTTCTTCCAATCTATTTTTTGCTTTTGATATTAATGTTACTCTATCATACCACTGTTTCATCACTCCCCCAAAAAAGAGTTTAAATTATAACATAAAAAACAGTAAATGACCATTTTTTATTAAAAAATAGGATAAAAATTAAAAAAATATAAAATATATAAAAAATATATTTTATTAGCTTTTAAAAACTTGATTCAGTACAAGAAAAATAATATAAATATTAATCTGTAGGAGGGATGTAGGTTTATGAAAGAGAACATTTTTTCTGACTATTACATAAGAAAAGGGACAAAAACAGTTGGTCCTATAATGCTTGAAAATATATATCAACTTCTTCATAAAGGAAATATTGATGGAACAGAGGAAGTTAGTAGTGATCAAAAAGAGTGGAATTCAATTACTACAATTATTCCTGATATTCAAAAATTTATAGATAACCACAAATATGGTATAAAAGTTGATACAATTCTACAAGAGATTGATATAAATACATCTTTTAAAATAAATACACCTTTTAAAATTGTGATGGGTCCTTTTAATGTTGATGGACTTTTTCAGGCAATTCAAGAGGGAAGAGTTGATAAAAATTTTGAAATAATAATAAATCAAGAGAAAATACCATACAATATGATAGAGAATAGACTATCTAAAATATTGGAACAACTTCTTATTCAAGAGGAACAAAACAAAAAAGCAAAATTAAAAGAGAATGATTTTGAGGGAATGGAGGCTGTTGATACCTCTATGTTTATTGATTTGTCAGAAGTTCAGGCGCAACCAATTGAGTTAAAAGAGGTTGTTGTTCGATTATCAGAGGAGGATTCTCAAGGACTTCTATCTACAAAACCACTACTCTCTCTCCTTTTTACATACTCACTTGACTCTGTAACAGGTATTTTAACAATTGAGAGAAAGCAGTATGAGTATAAACTTAAATTCTCAAAAGGTAAACTTGCATATATAGAGACTACAAATCCCGATTTAAGTATTGGTAATTTTCTAAAAACTGAACGAAAAACAAATATACCAAACTACATCATTAAAGAGACAAAAGATGATTCTGTTATTCCTCAATTAATTGGTCAAGGACTTATTGAACCAGCAAAAATATATGATATATTAAAAGATGTTGTGTTTTTTCGCCTTAAAGATTTATTAAAAATTCAAAATGGTAAATTCTCTTTTCAGGGAGCCTCTTTTACAAAAGCAGACACAAATTTAAGTATAACATTAATTGACTATTTATGGAAAATAGTTAACAATTTTGTTGAATCCACTATGATTGATGAGTATATATCTCAAATTGAGGGATATGTTATAATGAAAGATGAAAGAAGATATCAATATATCTCATATCTAAAACTTGGACCAACAGAGTTAAAACTTGCAAATAAAATAAACAATCAAGTTACACCATTTCAATTTTTAAAAGCACTTGAGGGAAAAGATAATTTTAAAGAGATTTTTAAAAAATTAATTTATCTTTTATATCAAGTGAAATTTGTTCAGAAAGGGGAGTTAAAAGAGATTAGAGATGTTGAGCATGAGATAAAAAAATATCAAAAAATGCTTGATGAATTTGATAAAGATTCCAACTACTTTAAGATTCTTGGAGTGCCTGAAAACTCACCTCTCTCTGAAATTAGAAAAATCTATCTTAAATATGCAAGAGATTATCATCCAGATAAACTCAATAAAGAGCAAAATGAGAAATTAAGGGAGTTAAAAACCTCAATATACACTTGGATATCCACTGCATACAATAAAATCTCAACAGAAGATAAACTTGAGGCATATAAAAATCACTTAAACCAAGGACCTGAATTAGACACTGAAAATCTTTTTAAAGCAGATGAGATATTTTCAAAAGCGAAAAATGCTGTTCAAACAGGTCAATATGATACTGCACAAAAATTTATTACAGAGGCTTTAAGACTTATTCCTGATACACCAGAGTATCTTATATATGATGCCTATTTAAGTTATGTTTTAAAAAGAGATCCAAACTCTTTTGGAAAAATAACATTAATCCTTGAAAAAGCCAACTTTCCAGATGGCTATAGATTTTTGGGTAGAATGTATAAAATTAGTGGAGATAAAAATAAAACTCAAGAGTTGTTCAAAAAACTACTCACTCTTCTCCCATATGATGTTGAATCTAAACGTGAATTAGGAGTTAGATAATGTTAAAAAATTTTTCTATACTTTTACTACTAATATCTCTTACTATTTTTGCAAAAAGTAGGCCTGAAATTGCAAAAGAGGAAAAAGAGGATTCTATAAAAGAGCTTTTTAAAAAAAATGAGATTACATACCCTTCAGAGATTTTTTTAAGAGCCCTTAAATTAGAGAAAAAATTGGAACTTTTTGTTAAAAAAGAGGGAAAATTTCAACTTTTAAAAACATATCCAATATGTGCTTCATCAGGAGATTTAGGGCCAAAAAGAAAACAGGGAGATCTACAAGTTCCAGAGGGTTTTTATCATATCCACCATTTTAATCCTGTTAGTAATTTTTACCTATCTCTGGGGGTTTCATATCCAAATGAGTCAGATAAAACACTTAAAACAGGTCGAGATGCTGGTGGTGCAATATATATTCATGGAGATTGTGTTACAATTGGATGTCTTCCACTTACAGATGAACCAATTAAAGAGCTTTACACAATTGCATCAGAATCAGTAAAAAAACAGAAAAAAATAGAGGTTCATATATTTCCTTGTGATTTTAACTCTGAAAAATGTCAAAAAGAGCTTAAAAACTATCCACAACATGAAGAGTTTTGGAAAAATATAAAAGAGGGTTTTGACTATTTTGATAAAAATGGAAAATTACCCAAAGTTACAATCAATAAAAATGGTAAATATATCATAAAACCTAATTTATCAAAATAGAAAAATTCAGAAATAGTAAAAAACTAGAAGATAAAATATATATGTTTGTTTATCTTGCACAACTTTACTGAAAAAAGTTGTATCTATTAGAATCTTATTATATTATGTGTAAGGGAATATCTAAAAATGGCCTATTAATACTCTTTTTGTTAAATTTGACATTTAATAATATATTTGATATAATTAGCTCTTGCTGGAGGTGTTATGACTGAAGATATTAAAGATGAGTTGATTCTCCTCTCTGATAGCAAAGAGAAGAGTTGCGAGGTTTGTTCTAAAATTTTTGTTCCTCGAATACCATCAATTCACATACTAGAGGAGGATAAAAAAATAAAATATGTATGTTCTCTTCAATGTAGAACCGCCTATTTTAACAAAAATATCGAAACTCAAACCTGTAATTACTGTGGAAAAGAGTTTAAACCTAAATATGCATTCCAAACATTTCAAACAAAAGGTGGTCCAATATACTACTTCTGCTCTCTTGAATGCCAACGAAGCTTTTTAGATGAACTAAAAAAAGAGGCTCTAAAAAAAGAGGGAATTGAAAAAATGACAGATGCTACCAGAAAAATAGCTGTTTTTACCCAAAAAGGGGGAACTGGTAAAACAACTTCTGCGCTCAATTTATCTGTTGCACTTTCTGAAATGGGCTATAACGTTCTGCTAATTGATGGTGATCCTCAAGGTAATATTGCAATCTCTTTTGGCCTTAAAAATACAGAGAGAATGAAAAACCTTTATGATGTTTTTGTTGATGATGCCTTTCCAGAGGACTCTTTAGTAAAAAAAACAAAAAATCTACATCTTATTATATCTGATAGAAGACTTGCTGCAATTAATATTATTCTTGCAAGAGATCAAGAGTCAAAAAATAGACACAAAATACTTCAACAAAAACTTGGTTTTATTGAAAAAGAGTATGATTTTATAATTTTAGACTGTAGCCCTGCTTTAAGTGTTTTAAATCATAATCTACTCTATTTTTCAGGGGAGGTTTTAATACCTGTATCTTGTGATTATCTATCTTTAGCAGGCCTAAAACAGGTGATTACAACTTTAGATGATGTTAGAAAATATTTTAATCACTCTATTGAGATTATTGGTATAGTTCCAACTTTCTACATTGCTAACCAAAAAGTCTCTAAAAAAGTTGTTCATGATTTGAAAAATCAGTTCCATGACCTTGTTCTTGCACCAATTAGAGAGAGTGTTAGCATTAGAATGAGTGCATTTGAAAAAGTTGCTGTTGTTTCATCAACAAAACATCAAAAAAGTGCAGGTGAAGCTGATTATCATGCTCTTGCTGATACAATAAGTAAAATAAAAACAGAGAAAAGAAGAAAATAAAGTTTTTAATTTTTATAAACTAAAAAAAATATAAATTTAGAATTTTGAGGTTGTAATGGTTGATGCAATAGAGACTCTTTATGGAACAGATGATGATTCTTTAAAAGAGAATAACTATAAAGTTATAACAATATCTCTTTATAAAGAGGATGTTGAACTTCTTGAAGAGTATGTTTTAGAACTAAAAAAAATGGGGCATAAAAGAATGAATAAATCTCGGGTAATTCGATATGCTCTTCGCTCTTTGGATATTACTCAAATTCCAAAAGATTAAAAATGGCCCTTTTTAGATATCTATTTAAAGTTTTTTACCACTTTTTGTGGGTTGTATTTGTGTCTTTTTTTCTTACATCGATATTCTCTAAAAATAGTGATAATGCTATCTTTTTTAATCTATCACCCAGAAATTATGAACGTGAGATTATGAAAGATATTAACAACTTTATTAAAAAAAGAACAACAGATAGTAGTAAAATTCTTAAAAAACATGGAACATCTTTGTATCCAATTTTTTTTAATCTTTTAAAAAATAATCTAATCCATAAAGATGAGTATTTAGAGCTATACCAAAAAACAATGCCAAATCTCTTTTTTATTGAGGATAAAAATCGTTTTGATGTCACTTTTTATAATCAAGAGTGGAAAAAAATTGAGTTAATATATGATAAAGATAGGCTTAAATCTATCTTAAATCTGTGGAAAAATTCACTATTTTCAACAGAAAATCTACTAATTGAGTTAGAAAAAATTGGTTCAATATCAATACAAACTCTCTCTTTTTTTATTGTTGATGAGTTTTCATATAGTGATTTTGAGAAAGTTAAACCAATTTTAAAATTTTTAAAACAGATAACTCCAGATTTTCCATTTACAGAGGTAGAGTTTAATAGTAAAAGTGAACAGATTTGGGATTGGTGGAGAGCTTTTGTAATCGATAATAGATACTACTATCTTCCCAATAGATTTTCATTGTATATAAAAGTTTTGTTAACTCAAACACAATTTTATAAATGGCTTCAGCAGGTTTTTTCTGTAAGTTTTGGAATTATGAATAGTGAATCGGTTATTTCTACAATGGAGAGCTATTTTTTAGCAACAATATTAAATATATTTACTACTATTTTATTAGCTTACTTTATATCATCAAAAATGATTCTTATTTTTTACAAAAATAGAAAAAATCTATTTTTTATAGGAATAAACTTTATTTTAACAATTTTTACACTTCTTCCAATACCATTACTTCCAACTATTTTTTGGACTATCAACTATTTTGTAGGTTTTGAAGTTGGCTATCCACTTTATATTTACTATATGTTCTCTATATTTTTTATAACATTTACTCTATTTTATGGAGAACAGAAACTTTTTATGGAGAAAAAATCGAATGAACCATTTATTAACACATTTAAAGTTTTTGGAATGCCAGAAAATTGGATTATAAATAGATATTTTTATAAATCACTTCACTTCTCTTTTCTAAACAACTCATCATCTTATTTCGTTTATCTATTCTCAATATATATATTTAGTGAGTATCTATTCTCATTTAAGGGAGTTGGTTACTTTTTATTAGAATCAATAAAAAATAGAGATATCTACTCAACAAGATTATCTCTTCTATTAATGGGTATTATTATTATTCTATTTAGAATATTTTCAGATATGATAAAAGTTTTCTATTTAAAAAAATTGAAGCAGAATGAGAGGACATATCTATAATGAGAGATTTTATTGTTAATATTATTAAGGCAATATTTAGATTAAAAAACATATATCATCTTTTATTTCCAATTTTTTTAACAGTTGTTGTTATATTTTTTATTTTTTATAATCCTGAAAGTTCAAATAAAACTTTTTCAATAGAGTTATACAACTACTTTTTTGGAGTAGGAAGAGTTTTTATTGTTGCAATAGCCTCATCATTAATAGCATTTATTTTAGGTTTTTTAATTTCATTTATTCCTATAAAAAGTATCAAAAAGATTTTTGTGAATTTTTTTATGTTTCCCAGTTGGATATATCTTTTTATATTTTTTGGATTTGGAACAAAAATATCTTTAGGTTATGTTATAGTAATATTTGGATTCTTGAAAAGTTACTCATTTTATGTTATTGCTTCTCAAGAGATGAAACGTATGGAGGAGCAATATTTTATCTCATCCCTAAAGGCTGTTGGGGTTAAAAAATGGAGAATTGTTTTTTTTCATATGCTACCCAATGTTGTATTTCCTATGTTTATTGAGATTTTTGAGGCAGTTATTTGGATTATTGAAGGAGAGTTTATTCTATCTTTTTCAGGAATAACTCAACTTTATGGAGATAATCTTACTGTTGGTGAGATTATTAAAAATCTTGTTATGAGTGATAAAATTTTACACTTTGTTGTTATTTTATCTCTATTTTTTATGTTTTTATTAGAGTTAAGATATTTTTTTCAGAAAATAAGAGGTACTTTTGAGAAATTTATTGAAAAAACCTCTTAATTTTAAATTATAATATTTTAGAATCTATTTATTTAAATAAAAGTTTTTTTATTTATGTTTATTTTTTATACAAAAATTATATAGTTTTATAATGACTATTTTGTTTTAAAGGATTAATTGAATGTTAGAAAATATAAAGTCACCAAAAGATATAAAACGGTTTTCAATTGAAAAGTTAGAGCTTCTTTGTAAAGAGATTAGAAAAGAGATTATTGATGTCTCAATTCAGAATGGAGGTCATTTAGGTGCAAGTTTGGGAGCAGTTGAGATTATTGTTGCCTTACATAAAGTTTTTGATGCACCAGAGGATAAAATTATATTTGATGTTGGTCATCAGGCTTATGCACATAAATTAATAACAGGTCGTTATGCTCAATTTAAAACAGTAAGAACTTATAAAGGGTTAAGTGGATTTACTAATCGCTTTGAATCACGTTATGACCATTTTACAGCAGGTCATGCAGGACCATCAATATCAATTGCTCTTGGGATTCAGGAGGCTTTAAAACAGAAAGGAAAAGATAATCATGTTATTGCTGTTATTGGTGATGGAAGTTTCTCCAGTGGTATTAGCTTTGAGGGACTTAATAATGCCGGAATGATGAAAAACCGTTTAATGATTGTTTTAAATGATAATAAAATGTCTATTTCAGCAAATGTTGGAGCTATATCAAAGTGGCTCTCAAGAGCAATAACAGGAAGTGGATATAAATGGTTAAAAGAGAGTATAAAATCTTTTCTTTCATCAAAAGGTAAGGCAGCAGAACCATTTTTAGAGATTGGTCATAAATTATCAGAAAGATTTAGAGTTCTTTTTACTCCTGGTATTCTTTTTGAGGGAATGGGATTTGAGTATGTTGGTCCTGTTGATGGTCATAACTTGGATGAGTTAATGGAGGCTTTTAATCTCCACAAAAATAATGAGAGACCAGTTTTAATTCATGTTTTAACAAAAAAGGGCAAAGGCTATCTTCCATCAGAGGAGAATCCTGAAAAATATCATGGAATTTCGCCTAAAAAAACTCAAAATGGAGTTCAGATAACTTGGACAGATATTTTTTCTCAAACACTTATAAAAATGGCAAAAGAGTATAAAGATATTATTGCAATAACAGCTGCTATGCCAAATGGAACTGGTTTAGACAAATTTTATAAATACTATCCTGATAGATTTTATGATGTTGGAATAGCAGAGCAACATGCTGTTGCTTTTGCAGCTGGAATGGCTAATGAAGGCTTAAAACCATACGTTGCAATATACTCAACATTTTTACAACGCTCTATTGACCAGATTTTTCATGAAGTTTCACTACAAAATCTTAATGTAACATTTATTATTGATAGAGCTGGTTTTGTTGGTGAGGATGGTGCAACTCATCATGGGGTTTTTGATATTCCACTATTGAGGATTTTCCCAAATATGGTTATTGCCTCTCCAAAAGATGGCGTTGAACTTCAACAGATGATATACACCTCATATCACTATAAAAAAGGACCATTTACAATCCGTTTTCCTCGTGGGAAAGCCCCAAATGTTCCAGAAAACATAGATTTTGAGGAAATTCCAATTGGAACTTGGGAGATTTTATTTGAAAATAA
>DYRY01000070.1:10548-15037 GCA_020718465.1 Anaeromyxobacter dehalogenans
TAGATTTTTTAGAAAATCAACAAAAAAATAAAAGTGAAATAGATAAAAAAAATAGTAAAATTCTATTACTATTAAATGGCTGGATTGCCTCTTTTGGAAAAGAGATTGGTGAAAAGTTAGAGTTAGAAAATATTGAATCTACAGTTGTAAATTGTAGATTTATTAAACCTTTAGATAGTATCATGCTGAATAATTTACTTGAAAATAGTATAAAAATTATAACAGTTGAAGAGGGAATTTTAGCTGGTGGCTTTGGTTCCGCCGTTTTAGAGTGGCTCTCAATTAATAAAAAAGAGATATCACTATTTCCAATTGCTCTTCGAGATGAGTATGTTGAACATGGAACTCAAGCAGAGCTAAGAAAAAAAGTTGGGCTTGAAATTAACTCAATTATAAAAAAAATCACAAAATCAACACAGGAAAAATAAACAATTATGATAAATAACGGGCACCTGATGGAGGATTTGTTATGAAAACAACTAGGGAAAAAATCGAAGCGTTTCGTAAAAAAAGGATGGAGTTAATTGATGGCTCTGGAGAATCTGGGGCAAAAAAACAGCATGAAAAGGGTAAACTTACTGCAAGAGAGAGAGTTCGCCTTTTTTGTAATCCTGATACTTGGCAAGAGTTAAACCTTTTTTCAGAACACAGAGCGATTAATTTTGGTATGCAGGGAAAAGATATTCCTGCAGATGGAGTTATTACTGGAGTTACAACTGTAGATAATAAATTAGTCTATATTGTTTCTCAAGATTTTACTGCGGCTGGTGGTTCTGTTGGTGAGGTTCATGCAGCAAAAATATGTGCTGTTATGGATATGGCTCTTAAATCAGGAGCACCTGTTTTAATGTTTAATGACTCTGGTGGAGCAAGAATTCAGGAGGGTGTAGACTCTCTTAATGGTTATGGTAATATTTTTTACAGAAACACTCTACTATCTGGTGTTGTTCCTCAAATTGCGATTATATCTGGACCATGTGCAGGTGGTGCAGCTTACTCTCCAGCACTTATGGATTTTATTATTATGGTTAGAGGAACAGGACAACTTTATATCACTGGTCCTCAAGTTATTAAAGAGGTAACAGGAGAGGATATCTCTGCTGAAGCTTTAGGAGGAGCAGATGTTAATGCCTCCATATCTGGAAATATACATTTTATTGCCTCTTCAGATGAGGAAGCAGACCTTATTGCAAGAAAACTACTATCATTTTTGCCATCAAATAATCTTGAAGAGGCTCCACGTTATGGTGATGGAACATTAAGTTGGAGTGAGGATAACTATCTTAACACAATAATTCCTGATGACCCCAGAGAAGCTTATAATATTTTAGATGTGATTCATCATATTGTTGATAATAGAGATTTTTTGGAGGTTAAAGCACATTTTGCAGGAAATCTTATTGTTGGTTTTGGTAGAATTAATGGTGAAACTGTTGGGATTGTTGCAAATGCTCCAGCAGTTAAAGCAGGAGTTCTTGACATTGATGCCTCTGATAAAGGGGCTGAATTTATCCGTTTTTGTAATGTATTTAATATCCCAATTGTAACTTTAGTTGATGTTCCTGGATTTCTTCCTGGAATTGAACAGGAGCATAGAGGAATAATTAGACATGGAGCAAAAATGCTCTTCTCTTATGCCTCTACAACCTCTCCAAAAATAACGGTAGTTTTAAGAAAAGCTTATGGTGGTGCCTATTTAGCAATGTGTTCAAAAAGTGTTGGAGCAGATAGAATTGCTGCTTGGCCAACAGCAGAGATTGCAGTTATGGGTGCAGCAGGAGCTGCAAATATAATTTTTAGAGATGAAATTAAAAATGCAAAAGATCCAAAGGCTGAAAAAAAAGCTAAAATTGAGGAGTATGATAATAAATTCTCTAATCCATATCAGGCAGCTGCAAGAGGTATGGTAGATGCAGTTATTGAACCTAAAGATACAAGACGATATATCACTCTTGCATTAATAAGTTTAAAAAATAAAAGAGATATAAGACCTCAAAAAAAACATGGATTAATACCAATGTAGAGATATATCTCAACTATAAGGAGATGGTATGAGTTTTATAATATATATGTCTGTTATATCTGAAGTGGCTGAAAAGACAATGACAAAAGAGGACAAAATTTTAAATGGTCTTTTAATGTCTTTTATTGGTGTTATAATTGTTTTTTTTGTTTTACTTCTTTTAGTAGGTTTTATTTATGGTTTTAACTGGTTCTTTTCTGGAAGAAAATCTAAAAATAACTTAGAAAAATCTATTTCAACTGAAAAAAATATAGATATCAATAATTCTATAAATAACTTTTCAGAAACAGAGATAACTCCAGAACTTATTGCAGTTATAACTGCTGCTGTTCAGGTTGCTTGTGGTCCTTGTACAAAAATTAAAACAGTTGTTCCAACTCAAAATGGAGCATATGGGATGCAGTCTAAAATTAATATTATGTCTTCTCATGTTCCAAACAAAAGTAGAGGATTATAATTGATAAATAGAGTTTTTTTAAGAGGTTAAATATGAAACGTTTAAAAGTTACAGTAAATGGTGTTAGTTATGAAGTTGAAGTAGAGATTTTAGAGGATAATGAAAGCGAGGGTTATCTTCCTCAATATCAAACAGTTCAACCAGCAATTACATCTGCCCCTATTATATCAACTCTTGTTTCAAAACCACGTCCAACAGTTTCTGTTGGTGGAAATGGAGTTACAGCACCAATGGCAGGAAATATAACAACAATTCATGTAAAAGCAGGAGACTCTGTTAAGGCGAATGAGGTAGTTGTTGAGATGGAGGCTATGAAAATGATAACAAAATTGAGTGCTCCATCAGATGGTGTTGTTAAAGAGATTCATGTTAAAAGTGGTGCAAATGTTAATCAGGGAGACCTGTTGGTTTCATTTAAATAGACCACAGGAGGAGTTAAAATGGAGCTTTTTTTAGAGTTTTTAAATAGCACTGGAGTCTATAATATCACTTGGGGAAACCTTGTTATGATTCTAGTGGGTCTTTTTTTTCTCTATTTAGGGATTGTAAAGGATTTTGAACCACTCCTTCTTGTACCAATTGGTTTTGGTATTATTGTTGGAAATATTCCATTTCCAAAAGATATGGAGATAGGGATTTATGAACATGGAAGTGTTTTGAATTATCTATATATGGGGGTAACAAAAGGAATCTATCCACCACTTATATTTTTAGGTGTTGGAGCAATGATTGATTTTGCAACTCTTATCTCAAATCCTAAATTGATGCTTTTAGGAGCAGCCGCACAGATTGGTATTTTTGCAACATTTATTGGTGCTTTAGCAATTGGTTTTACATTTAAAGAGTCTGGAGCTATTGCAATTATTGGTGGAGCAGATGGTCCAACAGCAATATTTTTATGTTCTAAGTTAAAACCGGAGTTTATAGGTGCAATTGCCGTATCTGCATACTCATATATGGCTCTTGTTCCTGTTCTCCAACCACCAGTAATGAATCTATTAACAACAAAAAAAGAGCGTAAAATAAAAATGAAGCCACCTAGAGTGGTAACTAAAAGGGAAAAAATTATTTTTCCAATTGTAACTTTTATAATTGTATCTTTTGTTGCACCAGGAGCTATTCCACTTGTTTCAATGTTACTTTTAGGTAATCTTTTAAGAGAGTCTGGAGTAACAGAGCGTTTAGCTATTAATGCAAGAGGAGCATTAATTGATAGTGTGACTGTTATTTTAGGTTTAACTGTTGGTGCAAGTACTCAAGCAGATAACTTTTTAACTCCACGTTCAGTTGGTATTTTTGCTCTTGGAGCAATCTCTTTTATAATTGCAACTGCATCAGGTGTTCTTTTTGCTAAATTTATGAATCTTTTTTTAAGAGGGGATGATAAAATAAATCCTTTAATTGGTGCTGCTGGAGTTAGTGCTGTTCCAAACTCAGCTCATGTTGTTCATATTTTAGGAAGAAAAAATGATGAAAATAACTTCCTTTTAATGCATGCAATGGCTCCTAATGTATCTGGAGTTATTGGTTCTGCAGTTGCTGCTGGGGTTATGTTATCTCTTTTGGGATAAAAAAACAATTTTGCTAATCTATGTATAAATCTTTCTAATTATTTTTTACCTATTTTCAATTTTTTACGTAAGATAAATTATAAAAAAAAATATATGATTTGTGTAATTGAATATTAAAAATACTATTAAATATACTCTTTAATGTACTTTCTGAATATTGCTCTTACTGATTCAAGTTGGATTGGTTTTGTTAAAAAATCATCCATTCCACTCTCTAAAGATCTTTTTCTTTCACTCTCTAAGGCACTTGCAGTTAATGCAATAATTGGAATAAGTTTTAGAGCCATTATTTTAATTAACTTTAGATTCATCTCAACATCCTCTGCAATTAAAATAGTTGGTTGTAAATTCATCTTGCTATTTTTGTCTAAAGTTATATTAAAAACAGAGTTTTCATCTATAATATTACTGTTTTTTTCAATAATATTACTGTTTTTT
>DYRY01000071.1:0-2785 GCA_020718465.1 Anaeromyxobacter dehalogenans
AGAAAACTATTTCAGCCAAAAAAAATTTAATATTAGCTAAAAATAAAAATTCAAATAATTACAAAACCTATTTACTTATATCCAAATACTATTTTTTTGTCAAACTTCAGAGAGTTTTTTACAGAATTATAGAAATTTAAAATTGAATTTAAATTGATTGATTTTTAAAGTTTATAAATTAAAAACCCAATAGCATCACAATTGAACCAATAACTAAACCAAAAACAACATTAAAAATTTTAATTTTAAAAGCATCTTGAATTGAATACCCTATTATAGGAAGTAATCCATGCCCATCCTGAACAATAGAACTTACTAAAAGTATTGAAAATGGAGCTTTTCCTGTTAGATATAGCATCATAAAAAATAGATTTGGACCAGATATTGGTAATATTCCTACCAATCCTGCTAAAACTAAAAGATACCATCGATTATCAATAAGAGTATCTTTAAGATGTATATGCTCATTTAAAAAAGCAATTATTAAAAGAGAGAAAAATAGCCACAAAAATATTTTAGGTAGATGTTTTTTTACAATATGAACCCAAATATGCTCTTTTAAAAAATGTGAAAATGGAATTGCCTTTTTTTCATCCTCAAAGTGATGATGTATGCAACATCTTTTATTAAACTCGAATTTGAATATTTTTTGAGTGAAATCTGCAATATATCCAGATGCTACTCCTAATAAAAATGTTATCCCAGCTAAAATAAAAAATATTTTAGGACTTGTTGCCATCAAAACAAATGCCTCATCTCCAAATGTTGAAACCATAACAGCAACAATACCACCAAAACCAATAATTCCAGACATATAAAAAGATGACATTGCAAATGTTCCTGCACATCCAGGAATAATACCAAAAAGAGATGCAACTAAATATTGCATATGTCTATTCTTAGTAATATTTCTTTTTAAAAAATTTGAAAATTTTAACTCAACAATCTCAACAATAACCATAAATGTAAAAACTATTCCAATAATTTTTACTGTTTCAAACAGAAGAGATAAAACATTTAACTCTATGTGATGATGATCTCCACCCATAACCATAAAAACCTCCTATTTTTGGAATAAGCCAAAAAACATATAATAGAAAATACATCTTCTTTTATAAATGTCAATTACTTATTTTATAAAATATAAGTAAGATTTATAGTTTAGTTGTATTAGAGAAAAAATATGAATATTAACAAATTTATAGTTAAAAAAATATTAATAATAACTATAATATGTTGTAAAGTATATTTTTGGAGTTTTAATGAAACAGAATTTTAGAGTTGAATTTGATAAATTTGGTGAGAAAAATATCCCAATTAACTCCTATTATGGAGTTCATACTCAAAGGGCATTAGAGAATTTTCAAATATCAAATTACAAAATTGATAAAGATTTTATTATAGCTTATGCAGAGGTTAAAGAGGGATGTGCACTAACTAACATGCAACTTGGATATTTAGATAAAGATAGAGGAGATGCAATAATAACTGCTTGTAGAGAGATTATTCAAGGAAAACTTCATGATTTTATTGTTGTAGATCCATTTCAGGGAGGAGCTGGAACATCAACAAATATGAATATGAATGAGGTTATTGCAAATAGAGCTTCAGAGATTTTAGGAAAAAATATTGGAGACTATTTTGTTCATCCACTTAATCATGTAAATATGCATCAATCTACTAATGATACATATCCAACAGCTCTTATTATTGCTACACAAAGAAAACTACTAAAATTAGAAAGAGCTTTAACTGATTTACAAGACTCTCTTCAAAAAAAAGAGAAAGAGTTTCAAGATGTTATAAAATTGGGTAGAACTCAACTACAAGATGCTGTTCCAATAACTTTAGGAATGACATTTGGAAGTTTTGCAGATGCTATTGCTAGAGATAGATGGAGAGTTTTTAAATCAAAAGAGCGAATTAAAACAGTTCCACTTGGTGGAACAGCAGTTGGAACAGGAATAGGAGCTCCACGAGAGTATATTTTTAAAGTTGTCTCTATTGTAAAACAGATTACAGGTTTAGTTATATCAAGAGGTGAAAATCTTATAGATTCAATACAGAATCTTGACCCTTTTGTTGAGGTTTCTGCAATGCTTAAAGCCTATGCCTCAACATTGATGAAAATTGCAAACGATTTAAGATTTTTAAGTAGTGGACCTTTTGCTGGAATTGGAGAGATAACTCTTCCTGCACTTCAGGCTGGTTCATCTATAATGCCAAATAAAGTCAATCCAGTCATTCCAGAGGCAACAATTCAGGTTGCATTAAAAGTTATATCAAACGATCAAATAATCTCTTTGGTTGCTGGAATGGGTAATTTAGAGTTAAACCATCTTTATCCACTTCTATCTTTTACAATTTTAGAGAGTTTAAATCTACTAATATCTATAACAGAGAGTTTTGATAAAAATTGTATATCTGGAGTTGTTGCGAATAGAGATATTTGTGAAAAAAGGGTGAAAGAGAGTCCATCAATTGCAACAATTTTAGTTTCCCATATTGGTTATAAAAAAGTTGAAGAGATAATTGAGAAATCTATTAAAAATGGTAAAACAGTCTATGATACTATTATTGAGGATAAAATTTTACCAAAAGAGATTGTTGATGAGATACTATCACCTTGGAATATGTATAAGCTTGGTTTTAGTTAATTAGGTTTAATATCAGCAATTAAAACTATAAAAAATTAAAATGGAGAGGGTTCTTTAAATAAAATATAAAAAAAACTCTTTTTATCATTTTTTTAAGTTATGCAAGATATCTATTCTTTAAATGAAAT
>DYRY01000071.1:2885-14854 GCA_020718465.1 Anaeromyxobacter dehalogenans
AAATGAAATTTACTATAAATAATTGAATTTTTAATATCTTGATAAAATTGGAAAAAAATAATAGAATATAATTATATTGATTTGGAGGTTTTTATGGATGTTACATTTGATATAAAAGAGTATAAATCAAAAATTATACCAATAATTAAAGCTAAAAGGGGAGTTGTTTCAAGTGGAGATATTGCAATTGAAACAAGTTATCCTATTATTCATATAAAATATGTTTTAAACCTTTTAGCAGCAGAGTATCTTGCTGATATTCAGGTAACTGATAGTGGAGATTTGATTTATAAGTTTAATCCACTCTTAACAAAAAACAGGTTTTCATTTAGAAATCTAATGGATTCTTTCTTTAAATGGCTATATAAAATTTTTGTTGTGTTATTTAAATTCTCAATAATGTTAACTCTTATTGGTTATACAATTTTCTATATTTTATTAATTATTGCACTTGCAGTTGCAGCTTCTGCCTCTTCAAAAGGAAAAAACAATAAATCTTTTGATTTTGTTGTTGTTGCAATTCGAATTTTATTTGAGATGATTTTTAGATTTTTTATATTCTATAGAAGTCCATATCAAAAATATGAGGGAGTTGTTATAAAAAGACCATTTTATATAAAAGTATTCTCTTTTGTTTTTGGTGATGATAATAAAACGAAACCATTTAATCATGATAAAAATCTTCTACACTATCTTAAAACTGAAAAAATGATTACTTTAGCACAAGCTATTAATATGACAGGAATGTGTGAATTTGATACAAGAAAACTGTTGTTAGAGATGGTTGTTAAATATGATGGAGATATTATTGTGAGTGAAGATGGAGTTATTCACTATCTATTTAACTACTTAACTTTTACTGATGAAACTGAAAAACCAATAGTTCACTCTTGGGATAGATTAATTCCTATTCCAAAATTAAATTATAACTCAAAAGGTGATAATATAAAAGTAGCTCTTCTAAATACATTTAATTTAATAATGTCAATTGTTTTTCTTGTACTTGTTAGAAATGAGCAATTTGTTTATGAGATGGGACAAGAGATATTAGCAATTGGTTGGATTTTTATATATGGAACTGTTTTTTCAACTCTATTTTTTGTAATTCCTATAATTAGAAAAATTGTTTTACCATTTAAAGTTAAAAAAGTTAATCTTCTTAACTCAATTGTAAATAAACTAAAAGAGCTAAACTCTCTTGCTTTAAGAAAAAAAGAGTCAGTTGAGATTGATAAAAAAGATGAAGAGTTGAATATTCAGCTTTTTAATAGATATCCTTCGCTAATGAAAAGAGATTTTATTGAGAAAGAGGTTATTGATTTTAAAAACTACACTCAAGAGATAAATTTTAAAGTAGATAAACCTTTAAATTTATAAAAAGAGATTTATAAATCTGCTTTTTAATAAATAAAAATATCTTTTCTGTTTTTTAGTAATTTTTTTTGTTTTTGTTATAAAATATGAAAAAAAATGATATATTTAAAAAAGTTATTAGAAAAACAGCTAAAACAATTATAGAAAATGGATTAATTAAGAGTGGAGATAATCTATTTATTGGATTTTCTGGAGGAAAAGATTCTATTGTTTTAACTGATGTTTTATTAAATTTACAAAAAAATGCCCCAATTAATTTTAATTTATCTCTTATTCATATTGGAGATGATAATATAGTGCCAATTATGGAGCAATTTCCATTAAAATCCTATATTTATCCACTTATAATGCCTAAAAATATAGATTTTGATAGTGGAGTTTGTCCTCTTTGTGCAAGAGTAAGGCGTGGAATTTTATCTAAAAAGGTTTTAGAGCTTGGAGGAGATAAAATTCTACTTGGTCATCATCTTGATGATGTTATTGAGACCCTTTTATTGAATCAGTTTTATCAGTCTAAAAGATTTACAATGAGAATATCCTATAAAAATGAGTTAGGAGTTGATATTATTAGACCATTTCACTCTGTTTTAGAGAGTGAAATTGAGGAGTATTCAAAAAATAAAGGATTAATTATTTATAAAAAGAGTTGTCCTTACGAAGAGAGCAAAAATATTGAACGTGGAGAGATAAAAAAGATTTTATCAAAATTTCCCTCTCCAGCAAAATACAATCTTTACTACTCAAATAGTGATATATATTAAATAGTTATGTTTTTTTAAAATTATGATGGACTTATATATATATTTTTTTTATTTCTTATAAAAAACTATTTTTTTTTGATAATATCTCTTTTCTTCCTTAAAACTATCCAAAAAATTGATATAAACCCTAAAAAATAGTATAAAAAACTGTTATTTACTAATCCAAATGAGCATCCAGATGAATCTTTTGCGTTTTTTACTTTAATACAAACCTCACTCTCATTTAATTCATATCCCATTTCACACTTACAGTTTGGAGTATGATTTTGAGCTTCACAATATGAATTTTCTAAGCAACTATAGTTTTCACAAGCCTCTATACAGTTATGGTTTTCATCACAAGTTTCATTATCTAAACAATCACTAAATTCATCACAATAAGCATCTTTTAGTTCACATTTACCACTATCATAATTACAGATTTTCCAACTATCACAAACAACATTTTCACACAGATTTTTACAAATATGTTCACTTTGAGAGCATTTTAAATTCCCTATACAATCAGAGTTATCCCTACAATATTCCTCTTTTAAAACACAACTATTTTCAACACACTCCTCCCAAAAATTACAAATAGGTTCACAAATAGGTGCATTAAAATAGTTTGTAAAAATAAGTTTAATATTTGGAAAATTACCAATATTTTTTGTTAAATCACCTGTTTGTTTATATGAGTGAAGTGGATTTTTTAAAATATCTCTCATTTGAGTTGAAGTTAAAACATCTCCACTATTTAAAGCTTTATAATGGCCCTGTATTTGAGCACAAATTGCTGTTACTATTGGGCTTGCTCCACTTGTTCCACCAAATGTTGATGTGTATGTTTTTGTTTCTCCTTTATTATAAATATCACCATAGCCTGTTGTATATATCTCCCAACCCCACGCCTGAACATCAACTCTACTTCCAAAAGTACTAAAGCTTAGTTTTGAGCGAGGAGTTCCATAGTTTCCAGAGGGTGGTGCACCAGCACCAACAATAATAGCTCCACTATCTCTAA
Organism: Anaeromyxobacter dehalogenans; assembly: GCA_020718465.1. Taxonomy (GTDB): domain Bacteria; phylum UBP6; class JAFGXH01; order JAFGXH01; family JAFGXH01; genus JAFGXH01. The sequence continues at coordinate 6,024 of DYRY01000071.1, forward strand.
CATTTTGCTGAAATCTATCTCCAAAAAGGGATTGATTATCTAAATTTTGATTACCGTTTCCAGCTGCTTCGATTATAATAATTCCATTTGCTGTTGCAGTTTTTATTGCATCAAACTCTGCTTGGTAGTACTCTATTGGAATAAACTTATCAGTTCCACTATCAGCCTCTCTTGTTGTTTGAGCCTCTAAAAGAATAATATCTCCCTCATTTAAAACTGATGTTGCACGAATAATTGCATCACTATTTGAGTAACCATACTCACTTGTGTAAGAGCTTACAACTTTAATATTGCTATTATAAGCCATTCCTGTAACACCAAATCCATTTCTTTTTGCAGCAATTTCACCTAAAACAGATGTCCCATGATGTTCTGATTGATAATCTGGATATGTATCTCTAATTATTGGAGTTCCAGTTAAATTAATTCCATTTTCATCATAAAGTATTGCATCTGTAAAATTAAGATCTTCATGATTTAAAATCCAATCATACTCCATATCAACAACAGTGACATTTTCACCAGCTCCACCTTCAAAGTCCCATCCAAATATTGAATCTGTTCCACCCTCATCCTCAATTGAAAAAAGGTAACCCTGAAAGTTTTCAAAATTGGGTGTATCAGATTCTGCTTTGATGTTTTTTTCAAGACTATTTTGATTTTTTATATCAAAACTCTCTTTTTTTTGTAAACTATTTTTTTTAAAAAAATCCTTTTGGATTATTTCTGTATTTTCATTTTTTTTGAGTGGAGTTTTTATAAAACTATTTGGTGTAATATCTGGAGCTTTATAAATTAACTCAATTTGTTCATGATTTTTAATCTCATTAAACTGTTCTTGAGAGAGTTCACAACGAAAATATGTTCTCAAATCAGCAAGTTTTTCACCAGAGTATTTTTCCCCTTTTCGTTTTAGATATAAAAGCTTTTCATCACTTATAAAGAAGTTTCTTTTAATATCATATTTTTTAATAAAATCTGATATAACATCACTACTAAAATTTTTAAATTTTAGAATATACTCATCTGAAAGAGTTATTATTGAAAACAATAACAAAAATAAAATTATTAAATTTTTCATGAAAACTCCAAAAATATAAAATAATTATATCAATTTTTTAATTTTTTACAAATAAATATAATTATTAAAAAATCTTTATTTTTTGTTTTGATATATTGGAATATAATTTTGGAGAGTTATATTAAACTATCCAGTAGAGTTTTTTTATCCCTATTAAATATCTCAATATATATCTCTGGAATCTCTTTTTCTGTTTCAATATAGTTTATAAATTTTTTTACTCCATTTTTTCCAAAACTATCAAGAAGTTCAAAAATAGGTTTTTTTGCTTTTTCATTCTCTATCTCATCAATATAGAAATCAGCAAGAGAGAAAACAAGAGAGAATCCAACCTCTAAAAGAGTATCTCTCCAAACAGGATTACTGCTCCAATCATCTAAAAAAATAAATTTTCTTATGGCAATTTTTGGAAATGCTGTTATAAAATAGTATATTCTCTTATCTATTTTCTCAATAATAATAGGATCATCCTCTATTTTTACATACTCTAAAAGTGTTTGAAACTCAATTTCTGGTGGATATTCTCTTAACTCTAGCATAAAATCATCAATTTTATTCTGATCTATTTTTTTTTTCTCATTTTGATTTTTACCTACCGATTTTTTTATAAAATTGGCTAAAAATACTGCAAAAAAAACAAGAGTAATAACAACAATAAACTCCATAAAAACCTCGAATTTTTCAAAACAAGATACAAACAGCAATTTTAACAAAAAAATATATTGATGTCTATTATAAAAATTTAAAAATAGAAAAATAAAGATTATTTAATTTAAAATAGTTGATTACTAAAGGAAAATACACTATAATAACTACTCTTTTGTATGGTTTTTTATGAAAAGTATGACAGGTTTTGCAAAACATAGTTTTACCATAAATGGAGTAGAGTTTGTTTTTGAGATAAAATCATTAAATAATAGATTTTTAAGCTGGAATTTTGAGTTAGATTCAACATTATCATTTTTAGAACAATATTTTTTTGAAAAGGGTTCTAAAATTATTTTTCGTGGCTCTATTACAGTAAAAGGATTTATTAAAAAAAATATTCAATCTGCAAATTTAAAAGATTTTTTGGATTTTGTAGCTGAAAATTTAACAGATATTGATAACTATCTTTATAATAATGAAAGTCTTAATAAATATTATGGTGATTTTATTAAAAAAATAACTCCATCAGACTTAATAAATTTCTACAAACCCAAAAAACAGTTTTTTAATGATTTAGAGATAACTCAAATTGAATCTGAAATGGAGATTTTATTAAAAAACCTTGAAAACTCAAAAATTAGAGAGGGAGAATTTCTATATAATGATCTTAATAGTAGAAATAACTCTATTATTGAGATTAATAATATATTAAAAAAACAGTTAGAGCAACACTACGTTCAAATAAAAAACATTATATCTGAAAAAATAAAAAATCTCTCCACAACTGAAATAGATCCATATCGTCTTGAGCAAGAGCTTATATTTTTAACAAAAAGATATGATTTTTCAGAAGAGATTACCCGTTTAGATGCACATATATCCCTTTTTTCAAAAACAGTACAAGAGGAACAATCTGGTCGAAAACTTGATTTTATTCTTCAGGAGATGAATCGAGAGGCTAACACAATCGCATCAAAAGGGTGGTTTGCAGAGAGTACTCATAATGTTGTTTTATTGAAATCGGAAATAGAAAAGATGAAGGAGCAGATTCAAAATGTGGAATAAAGGTGAGCTAATAATTATAACAGCTCCATCTGGAGCTGGAAAAACAACACTTATAAAAAGGTTTTTAGGTGAAAGTAAAAGCTTTTTATCTGTATCTTATACAACAAGAGCTCCAAGAAATTATGAAGTTGATGGAGTAGATTACCATTTTGTTTCTAAAGAGCTATTTTTAAAAAAAATAGAGAATAATGATTTTGCAGAGTGGGCAGAAGTTCATGGAAATTATTATGGAACAGACAAAAAAGAGAGTAGAAAACTTATCAATACTGGTTATAATGTGATTTTTGATGTTGATTATCAAGGAGCACTAAATCTACAAAAAGTTTTTCCAGAGGCAATATCAATATTTATTATTCCTCCATCACTTGAGATTTTAAAAGAGCGATTAACAAATAGAAAAACTGATTCTCAAGAGTCAATAAATATAAGAGTTAATAATGCAAAAAAAGAGATATCATATATCTCATATTTTGATTTTGTTCTTATAAATAGTGATTTAGAAGAGGCATATAAAAATTTTGTAAAAATTATTGAGGTATCCACATTTCATATAAAAAAACATCGTTCAGACCTTGATAGTTTTCTAACTAATTTTATGGGAAAATAGAGAGATGGAAATTGGATATGAATTTAACAATATAAAAATTAAAGAGAGAATTGCTGTTGGTGGAATGGGAGAGGTTTTTCTTGCTCTTCAAAGAGTTTCAGAACTTTTTGAACGCTATGTTGTTCTAAAAAACATAAAAAAAGATTATATAAAAGACCCACTTTTTATTGAGATGTTTTTTCAAGAGGCTAAGATAACAGCAAAACTTATGCATGAAAATATTGTTCAAGTTTATGATCTTAATAAAATAGATGAAGAGTACTATATTCTTATGGAATATATAGATGGAAAAGATCTTTTTCAGATTGGAAAGGGGGCTTTTCAAAAAAAAGAGAGAATTCCATTTCCTGTTATAATAAGGATTCTTGAACAGGCATGTCAAGGTTTAATGTATGCACATAATTTTTCTGACCCATCTGGGAAATCATTTAATATTGTTCATCGAGATATCTCTCTTCAAAATATAATGGTAACAAGAAGCGGTATTGTGAAATTATTAGATTTTGGGGTTATGCAAACATCTGGTTCAGACCATCTTGAGAGTTTCTCAAAAATTCCAGGAAAAGTAAACTATATGTCTCCAGAGATGATTTTAGGAAAAGATATTGATGGTCGTTCCGATATTTTTAGCCTTGGAATTGTTTTTTATCAGATGTTAACAGGAAGAAAACCATTTAGAAATTCAGATTTATCAAAACTTATGGACCAAATTTTACAAGAACCAATTGAACCAGTCTCCTCTATTATTGAGATTCCAAAAGAGATTAATGATATTATAATGAAAATGTTGGCAAAAAATCCTGAAAATCGTTATCAATCTGCTGGAGAACTTCAAATAGAGTTTGAGGAGTATCTTTTTAGAAATCAAATTAGAGTTTCAAATAGAACTCTTCAAGAGTATTTAGAGTATCTTTTTTCTGATGAAGAGTAATTTTAACAATAAAAATAAAAAGTAAAATTACTACTTTTGAGTAATTTCTAAAAAACAAAAAAAATAAATCAATATCTTTAATTTATTAAAATAAAAGGATGATTTTATGGATATTTTTGAATATATGTATCAACAACACTTTAAAAAAGGGATTGTTCCAACACTTGACAGAATAAAAAGTTTTTATAACGATTTTTTAATCTCTTTCCCTTCTGAAAAAATTATTCATGTTGCTGGAACAAATGGAAAAGGCTCAACAACAGCCTTTTTAAAATCTATTTTTGAATCAGCAGGATATCGTGTTGGAGTTTTTACCTCTCCCCATATTTATGATATCACAGAAAGATTTTATTGTAATGGGAGATTTATTGATAAAAAAGAGCTTGAGAATATATTGATTGAATTAAAAAATAGTGTTGATGAGTATCAAAATAGACATCCATATCACTTTATAACTTTTTTTGAATATATGACTTTAGCAGCTCTTTTATGGTTTTATAGAGAAAATCCAGACTATATTATTCTTGAAGTTGGAATGGGGGGACTTTATGATGCAACAAATATTATTGATGCAAAATATGCTGCAATAACATCAATCGATTTTGACCATACTTCATATTTAGGAGATACAATTGAGGCTATTGCAACACAAAAGGCAGGAATTATAAAAAATAATCAATTTACAGCTATTGGAGAAATGGTAAAAGAGGCAAAAGATAAAATCATTTCAGTAGCAAAAGATAAAAATGGAGTTATTTGTGATATTTCAGATTTTCCAACATCTATAAATAGTGATTTATGGATATATAAAAACTTTAAAATTCCACTTGACAAAAGAGGTTTAAAAGGGGAGTATCAAAAAATCAATTTAAAAATAGCAACCACTTTAGCTATTGAGATTATTCCAAATATAACAGAGGATATTATTATTAAAGGTATATCTAAAGCCTATTGGCCTGGAAGATTTGAGATAATGTCAGAAACACCATTAATTATTAGAGATGTTGCTCATAATCCACAAGGTGTTAAGGTTTTATCTGAATCACTAAAAAAAAATTATGCTAATAGAAGAAAAATAACTGTTTTTGGGGTAATGAAAGATAAAAACTACTCTGAAATGCTCTCTATGATATTTGAATTTTCTGATGAGATAGTTTTAACAACACCACCTGTTGAACGTGCTGCAGAAGTTGATTTACTTAAAGAGGAACTCCATAAATCTTTAAAATTTAAAACTATAAAAATCTCTGAAACACCTCAAAATGCTTTAGAAATTGCAAAAAATTTAATAAGGAATGATAGTGATATGATTGTTGTTACAGGTTCTATATACCTCATGGAGTTTATAGATTTCTCTAATTAAAACATTTATTTTCTATAAAAAATAAAAAAAACTTTTATTTTTATCTGATTTTTAATAAAATAGGATTTTATTTTGAGGTTTAGATGTTTAAAGGTGTTTTTACTGCAATTGTTACCCCATTTAGTGGAGGAAAGTTAGATATATCCTCTTTAAAATCTATTGTTGAGTGGCAGAAAAATAGTGGAGTTTCTGGAGTTGTTATTGCAGGAACAACAGGAGAATCCCCCAATATCTCTTTTGAAGAGAAAATTCAGCTTGTTGAATCTGTTTCACAATTTAGAGATGAATCTTTTAAAATAGTTTTAGGAACAGGTTCAAATAACACCTATCATGCTGCAAAAGAGACAAAAGAGGCAGAAAAATTACCAATTGATGCTGTATTAATTGTTACTCCATATTACAATAAGCCAACACAAAGTGGGCTTTTTGAACATTTTAAATATATTAATGATAACTCTAATTTACCAATCATTTTATATAATGTTCCATCAAGAACAGCCTCTTCATTAAAACTTGAGACAATACAATCTTTATCAGAGTTACCAAGAGTTGTTGCAATAAAAGAGGCAACAGGTGATACTCTTTTTGCTGCAAAAATAAAAAGCAAAATTCCTAAATTAACTCTATTATCAGGTGATGATGGCTCTTTTTTACCATTTTTAGCTGCTGGTGGAGAGGGAGTTATCTCTGTTGTAAGTAATGTTGCTCCAAAATTAATGTGTGATATATATAATTTTGCTAAAGATGGTAATTTTAAATCTTCATTAATAAAATATCAAGAGATGCTTGATTTGAATGATGCCCTATTTTTAGAAACAAATCCAATTCCTGTTAAAACAGCCCTTTTTGAGATGGGAAAATTAACAGAGGAGTTTAGACTTCCACTTACATCAATGGGAGAGATTAATCGAAGAATGTTAAGAATGGTTCTAAAAAACATGAAATTAATGTAATCTATTTTTTTAAATAAAAAGTATTTTTTCATTTTTTATATTTTTATTATAAACCTTAAGGATTAAAAATATGGGAATTATTGTTCAAAAATTTGGTGGTTCATCACTCTCTACAATTGAGAAAATTAAAAAAGTTGCACAAAGAGTTGTTGATACTAAAAATAGAGGTCACTCTGTTGTTGTGGTTGTATCTGCAATGGGAAAAACAACAGACTCTCTTTTAGGAATGGCAAAAGAGTTAACAGATTCACCAGACCATAGAGAGTTAGATATGCTTTTATCAATTGGTGAAAGGCAAACAATATCTCTTTTAAGTATGGCAATAAAATCACTGGGTGTTCCAGCAATATCATTAACAGGTTCACAATCAGGAATTATAACAAACACAGCTCATAATCAGGCTAAAATTCTTGAAGTTCGTCCATATAGAATAGAGGATGCTTTAGCAGAGGGAAAAATAGTTATTGTTGCTGGATTTCAGGGAGTCTCTTATCTAAAAGAGATTACTACTTTAGGAAGAGGAGGTTCTGATACAACAGCATTAGCTCTCTCTGCTGCACTAAATGCTATGTATTGTGAGATTTTTTCTGATGTTGATGGGGTTTACTCTGCAGACCCAAGAGTTGTATCTCTTCCAGCAAAACTTGATGAGGTCTCATTTGACCAAATGTTGGAGATGGCTGAGAATGGAGCAAAAGTTTTAGCAGCAGATGCCATTAGATTTGCAAAGTATTATAAGATAAAACTCTACTCAAAACACTCTTTTACAACAACAGAGGGAACATTTATAACAGATGAAACAATTGTTAGAGATATTGTTTCTGTAACTTCTGAAAAAGATCTCCTTTTTGTCTCTATAAAACAGGAGGATAGTAATAGTTTTATAGTCTATTTGATGGAACATAATATTTTATATAGAGAAATTTGGAGTAGTGATGGAAAAACAACAACTCTTTTTGATACAAAAAATATTCATCAATACCCTCTTTTTATAAAAGATTTAACTAATTTTGGTTTTGAGTTTCAAGAAAATTATGGTCGTGTTACAATGATTGGCAACCAACTATACTCAAATCCATCTATTTTAATAAATGCTTTACATATTCTTAAAACAGAGTCAATTCCTACTTTTGGCCATCATTTAAGTCACATAAAATGCAGTGTTATTATTGAAAAAGAGTTTGTTGATAAAGTTGTTCAGCTTTTTCATCAAAAATTCATTGAATCAGTATAGTTATTAAAAATTTAATTAAGCAAATATGTTTAGCTCTGGAAAACCAATATTTCTTCTATTTTTCTCTCTCCATAATGATTTTATGATAAAAAATGATAGAAAAATGGCAATATGACACATAATAGAGGGCATTGAACCACGCAAAGATGGAATAACAGCAATTAAGCCAATACTAGGAATTATAAAAAGAGCAGACCCAACAGCAAAATCTGATAAAATCATACGTTTATCGCGATTATTCTCATCAATAGTATTTATAATTGTAAAAACAAGCATTAAAAGCATTCCTAATTGATAGTATGCTCCATAAAATTCATAATAAAATCCTGGATTTTTATATGTTGCATAGAATAGTTGACAACTTTTTAGTATTGTTGATGTTGAGTTTAGAATATAAATAGCACTAAAGAAAAATGCAGCACCTATAAATATATTTGAGATAATTTTAAGATATTTTTTTTCAATTGGAGAGCTTAAATAGGCAAAATAAACACCTAAAGCAGGAAGCCAAGTTATAATAACAAAAGAGACTCTTACTAAAAATGAATAGTGTGGAAAGATACAATTAAAAGCCTCAAGAAGTTGATATCCTGCAAGAAAAAAAAGCATCAAATTAAGGGTTTTTATACTTTTTTCAGACTCTCTAAAAATTATAGAGAAATATATAAATGCAGATAACTCTAAAAGACCTGTTCCAACTGCAAGTACAGGAGAGTATGTCATGAAATCTCCAAAAAAAAATCATAATAAAGAAAAAAAATATCTAAAGCAACAAAAAAATTATTATACTAATACTATTTAATTAAATTATCATATTTTTTATAAAAGTTAGAAATAGAGTTTTATTAATAAATTGAATTTTAATGCTATTAAGTAATGATTTTAAAGATAATCTAATAGACCTCTTGCATAACCTAAAAGAAGAGAAAAAAAGAGTTTTTTTTATATT
>DYRY01000072.1 GCA_020718465.1 Anaeromyxobacter dehalogenans
AAAATTAAAAGATTTTTTTTGTTTTTTAATAAAAGAAATACAAAAATTAAAAGATATTTTTTGTTTTTTAATGAAAGAAATACAGATTTTATCTTGATTTTGGGGGATTTATGTTGAAATATCTTCTAGTTATTTTATGTTTTGTAAATATCCCTCTCTTTGGACAATATCTAAATATTGAGCCAGAGATAAAAATTGCTACAGGTGTTAATTTTATAAAAGGCTATAACCAAGTTAACACAATACGAACAAGAACATATATTCAGAGTGATACAAATTTTATTATTGATGAGAATCGCTCCTTTTTTTGGGGAGTTTCAAATGGGCTTGAGTTTGAGGTTAGATTAGCCTATTTTCCTGGAGCATATCTAAAAGTGGAATCACTGGGTAAAGCAGTAAATTATTTTGCTCTTGCTGGATTTGAGTTAATGGTTCTTACTGAAATGGCTTTTGGGTTAAGATTTGGTGTTGGAGTGAGTTATAAAATAGATGAAAAATTCTCTGCAATTTTTCAAACAGAACTTAAACCATATCTTTTTGGAGAAGATTTGGGTGGAGATATGGTTTTATATCTCAATTTTCTTTTGGGAGTTTCAGCTATTTTTTGATAAATACTTATTTAACTTTATTTTTTTAATATAAATATTTTTTAAGTTTTTTAGTAAAAAAAATATTTGATAAAAATCTCTGCTATTTTTTCATTTTTGAGGTGAAAATGCTTGAACGAATAGAGTTTTTAGATAAAATTGGTCAAGGTGGAATGGCAGAGGTTTTTCGTGCATATTTAAAAGGGGATTATGGTTTTAAAAAAGAGTTGGTTGTTAAAAAAATTCTTAATGAACACTATAATAATCAGAGATTTTTAAAAATGTTTGTTGATGAGGCATCAGTTACATCTAAACTAAATCACTCAAATATAGTTCAAGTTTATGATTTTTTTGAGGAGAGAGGAAATCTATATATTCTTATGGAGTATATAAAAGGCTCTGACCTTAGAATATTTATGAATGAACAGATTATGAAACAGACATATATTCCAATTGAACATGTTTTATATATTTTAAATGAACTTCTAAATGGTATGAGTTACTTCCATAATCGGAGGGATGAGAAAGGAGCTCCATTAAAAATTATTCATCGAGATTTTACTCCTAAAAATATTTTGCTTTCAATTCATGGAGATGTAAAAATTGGTGATTTTGGAATTGCACAATTTGAGGATAAACTTGAGGTAACAACTTTTGGAGAGATAAAAGGGAAACCATCATATCTAAGCCCAGAGCAATTAAAACTTTTGCCAGAACTTGATGGTCGTGTTGATCTTTTTGCTCTTGGAGTTATTTTTTATGAGCTTTTAACAAATCAACACCCTTTTAGAGATAAAAGTCAGGTTCAAACACAACAGAATATTTTGCATGGAAACTTCACTCCAGTTGAAAAAATTAGATCTGTTCCAAAAGATATTTTAAAAATTTTATACAAACTACTTGAAAATAGTAGAGAGAGAAGATATCAAAACTCTTATGAGGCACAAAAAGATATTCTTGCATTAAAGCATATAATATCAACTCAAATCTCATTTAGTAGATATCTTGTTGAAACAGTTCGACCAGATGATGTAGATTTTATTGAGAATATTGCAAGTGTTGTTGAAAAACACTCCGATTATCGTTTTTTTAAACCAAAAATGACAAATAGTATAATAAAATACTCAATAATTGCCTTTATTGTAATTGATATATTTGTTATTATTTTCTCATTGCTTAATAGTTCAACTAAAAAAACTACAAATATTATGGCAAATAAACATCAAAAATTTGATACAACAAATAGTGATAATAAACCAATTGAGATTAGACCTAAAGCAGTTGAGGTTGTTGATGATGTTATTGAAAATGAGAATCTCTTTGATTTTGATGAATCTGAAAAAATAGAAAAGAAAACCCACTCCCAAAAGGGGGCTTTAATAAATTCTGAAAAAGAGGAGAATAGCAAACAGATAAAAGAGAACAAAATTGACTCAAATAGTACAGAATCTGATAAAAATAGAGAAAAATCCACCATCACAAAAGTAGATAAAAACAGAGAAAATATAATAAAGTCAACAAAAGTTGAAAAAATATCTGGTTTTGGAACTATTGACATTCATGTTATTCCTTATGCTTCAATATATATTGATGGAAAACTTATTGATGAAGTCTCTATTAAAAACTACAAAATAGAGGCTGGGAAATATACTCTTAAAATTGTTAATGAGGCTTTTGGATACTCTAAAACTCAAATGATTCAAGTAACTCCAGATAAAAAATCGGTTTTTAGATTTCAAATTGAGTAGTATTTTTTTTATAAAAACAGAAAAATATGAATTTTTTAATCATCTAAATCTATAGTTCTATTAATTCCAATCCATTTAAAGGCTCCCTCTGTTGTACAACAGACCTCAATTTGAGAACCTATTTTATCTTGATGCTGTTTTAAAAGGGTTGCAAGAGCAACATTTTGAGGTGTATCTGCAATAATTGAAGTTTTACGCCCTACTACAAAATTTCCTTCATCAACTAAAAATTGTATAAAATTATCTAAATCTGTAATACTTAATTTTAAAGTTGCCTCTCTTAAATCTGCAATAAGTGCATATTCTGAAATGTAACGATTATCAGAATATAGATTTTTTCTTGATTTTATAAGAATATTTAAAGATATCTCTCCAACTAATTTTTCAACAATTACTCTCTCATTTGTATAAAATTTATATATAACCTTTCCATTCATATGCTTCCCCAAAAAGTAACCACTATTAGACGTATTTTTTTAAAAAAAATTTAATTTAAAAAGCAAAAACTCTAATTAATTAATTTAATAATAATCTAAAAATTATTTTCATGTTTTTTAAAGATAAAAAGATACTTTTTTTGTTTTTTTTAAATAAAAAGAATATAAAATAGATTCCCTTTTTTATTTTATACTATAGACTATTTTAATGAAATTCTGTATATTAAAACTGTTTTTTTGAGGTGATTATGAGATTTATCTATTTTATTATGCTATTTTTTGCAACAATTCCTATTTTTGGTCAACAGTACATATCATTAAATAGTATAACAAAAGACCAAGAAACATTTGATATTGAAAATTATTATCTTAATTTAGATGATTATAAAGATAATAGTCAAATATCAATCTCTTTTTTTATATCATTGGCATCATATGACAAAGTTGCTCTATATTTTGGAACAGATTCCTCTGAAGTGATTGATGAGTCCTCAACTGCAACAACATTTACATTTGGTATGAATGGTTCAAGAGGATTTTTAACAGAAAATACAGAAGGAGAGAAAAAAGCTATTCTAAAACTTACCTATACAAATGAACTATCAAGTGAGGTATCAGAAAGGTTGGAGTTAAACTTTAAATATGATACCCAAAAGCCTCAAAACCCCTCCAAAATAACAGTTGTATCTGGGGATGAAAATTTAAAAGTATCTTGGAGTCATAATGAAGATAGTTCAATAGAGGATAGAGATAAGTATCAGATATTTTATACTGATAGTGTGACAAATGATGAAAAAAGTAAAACTGTTTCTGGAACTAGCACATCAGCAACAATCACAGGTCTAACTAATGATAGATTATATTATGTTACATTAGTTGCTATTGATAAGGCTGGAAATAAAGCTGATAGATCTATTGAGGCTGTTGAGGGAACTCCTATCTCTGTTGATGATTTTTATGAGTATTATAAAAACCATGGTGGTGGTGAGGATGGTGGATTCTGTTTTATTGCAACTGCCGCCTATGGCTCTTATGATAATGGAATGGTGAAGATTTTAAGAGATTTTAGAGATAATTATCTTAAAACCACAACATTAGGAAATATTTTTGTTGATAAATATTATCAAATTTCACCACCACTTGCAAAAAAAATAGCTGGTAGTAGTGTTGGAGCCTTTATAACTAGAGTTTTATTAGAGCCTGTTGTTGGTTATGTTGCATTTGTTATGTTTACACCAATATGGGTTAAATTCACTATTTTAGCACTTTTTGTATATGGTTGGATTCGTTATCGTAAATATAGAAGGGGGATTATATGAAAAAACTATTACTGATTTTTTCTTTTTTGTTTGCTTTAAATGTTGTTGCAGAATCCCCAAGAAGTGGAATGATTGAATTTCAGTTTGGATTTTTTACTCCTGATATTGATTCAGAGAGTGGTTTAACTGCAAAACCATATAAAGACATTTTTGATGAAAATGGTTTTGTTTGGCGGTTTGAGTATGGTCTTAATTTATGGCGTGGTTTTGGAACTTTTTCGGTATCATTTGTTACAGGAATGTTTTCTGTTGATGGGCTTGGAGTCTATACAGATAATAATGAAAAAAAATCAAAAGATGAAACTACATTAAATATTATTCCCAATGCTATTTTTCCAATAAATTATGCTTTTGATACCCACTCATTTCCTATAATTCCATATCTAAAATTAGGTGTTGCATATCATATCTGGTGGATTACCAATGGAGTTGGTGATGTTGCCTCTGCTAATGGAAAAGATGCTGTTGGTGGAAAATGGGGTTGGGAGGCTGTTTTTGGTTTTAGATTCCTGCTTGATTTTGTTGACCCATCAGCTGCTTTTGAGTTTGATAATGATATAGGAGTAAATGATAGCTATATTTTTGCTGAATATAGATATACCAAAATTAATAATTTTGATGAAAAAGGATTATCTCTTGGTGGAGCTTATTGGAATTTTGGTTTAGCATTAGCTTTTTAAAATTAATTTAGAGTATTTTAATTATTTTTCATTTTTTGATAATATATTGTTAAAAAAAATCATACTATTTAGAGTTAATAAATCAATTGACATTGCAAAATATTTGATTATAATATTCTTATAAGATGTTGTTGTTAAAAGTACTTCATATTTTTAACATTTGTTTACATAGAGTTGGAATAGATGGTTAGATTAAATCAACTAAATCAAAAACTATTGGTTATAGTATTTGATGGTATAATTAAATACTGTTTTACCGAAGAGATAGCTTGATTGTCAGAGGATTCAGATTGTTGGAAAGTGCTTTGAAGATACAGATTACAGGCAGAACCTTCACAATGAAAACTTCTATTTCAGAAGAGCAAGTTAAACGCCTTGAGGAACATATAGAGGCAAAATATCAAAAACTCTGTGAAAATAAAAATACAAAAGCAGGGTCATCTTTCGATAGAGATTTAGTTTTGTTGCTTATTAATATTGCAAATGATTTTTTAGAAGAGAGAGATAAGGTTGATGTTTTGAAAAAAGAGATGTTATTAAAAATAGATAGTTTAATTAATAAAATTGATGAAATTTTGTAAAACGTGCCTGCAATGTGCGTGATGAATTGAGAGAATACGTTAGAGGTTCTTGAACGAACAAGCTCAGATCGGGGTTGAATCTTTGTGATGTTGTGCAGCTTCTTTGAAGTAGCCTGATTCATAAAATGGATATCCCACCCTTTTTTCTTTCGTTCAGAAAGTTCAATTCACACGGCAAAGCGGGCCGTTTTTTGTTTTTCTTTTAAAATATTAAGGGGTTATATGTGGGAGTTGTCATTATTGGGCGGTATTATTGCCGGATTCTTAGTTAGTTTTTTTATACATAAAAATAGTCTAAAAAAAACATTATTAATTTTTGAGGAGAAGTTACAACAAGAGAAAAAAGAGTTAGAGATTTTAGAAAAAAAACATCAAGATGAGATGATTCAATTCAAAAAACAGCAGGAAATAGAGTTAAAAACACACAAATTAGAGGTTGAAAAAGAGGTTTCAGAACAACTTAAAAGAAAATTTAAAGTTAAAGAGGAGCAATTGACTCAACTTGAAAATAAAATAAGAAAAAAGGAGGATTCTCTTGATAGTCGGGCTAAAAACCTTGATAATAGGGATAAAAATCTTTCAAGAAAAGAGAATAATATTGAGATTGCTGAAAAAGAGATTGAGCTTGAAAAACAGAAATTAATTGAGCTTGAAAAAGAGATTGAAGAGAGAAAAAGAAAAATTACAGAGGAGCTTGAACGTATTTCAGAACTTTCAGTTGAGGCAGCAAAAGAGTTGCTTTTAAAACAGGTTGAGGATGAGATTAAACATGAGGCAGCTAAAAAAGTTCAAAAAATAATATCAGAGGCTGAAGAGAATGCAGAGAGAGAGGCTAAAAAGATAATAGGAATGGCTATTCAAAGATATGCAGGTGAATATGTGAGTGAAAAAACAGTAACCGTTGTAAACCTTGCAAATGATGATATGAAAGGACGTATTATTGGGCGTGAGGGAAGAAATATTCGTGCATTTGAGGCAGCAACAGGTGTTGACCTTATTATAGATGAAACTCCAGAAGCAGTTGTTTTATCATCATTTAATCCTGTTAGAAGAGAGATTGCTAGACTCTCATTAGAGCGTTTGATTGAAGATGGTAGAATTCATCCAGCAAGAATTGAGGAGATTGTTCAGAAAACAGAACAAGATGTAAATGATACAATGATAAAATCTGGAAAAGATGCTCTTATGGAGTTAAATCTTCTTCCAAATATGCATAATGACCTTCTAAAACTTATTGGTGCCTTAAAATATAGAACATCTTATGGTCAAAATATTTGGCAACACTCTGTTGAGGTTGGATTTTTGTGTGGAATTATGGCTGGTGAACTTGGAATGGATATTAAAGAGGCAAGAAGAGCTGGATTGCTTCATGATATTGGGAAAGCTGTAGATCATGAAGTTGAGGGTTCACATGCAATAATTGGTGCAAATCTTGTTAAAAAATATGGTGAACATCCAAGTATTGTTCATGCAGTTGCAGCACATCATAATGATGTTCCTCCAGAATCTGTTTTAGCCTTTTTAGTTGATGCGGCAGATGCCTTAAGTGGTGCAAGACCTGGTGCAAGAAGAGAGACAATGGAGGCTTTTATTAAAAGACTTCAAGATATTGAGGAGATTTGTCAATCTTTTGAGGGTGTTCAGAAATCTTTTGCAATTCAGGCAGGACGAGAGGTTAGAGTTATTGTTGAAAATGAGTCTGTAACTGATGATGGTGCAATTCTTTTAAGCAGAGATCTTGCTAAAAAAATTGAAACTAGTTTAACATATCCAGGACAAATTAAAATTGTTGTAATTAGAGAAAAAAGAGTTATTGCTTATGCATCTTAATTTTATATAAAGGGTATTAATGTCTCAAGAAACAGTAAAAATACTGTGTGTAGGTGATATTTTTGCAAAAAGTGGTATGTTGGCTCTTGAGCATTATATTCCAAAACTAAAAACTGAGTATCAACTTGATTTTGTAATTGCAAATGGAGAGAATGTTGCTGGTGGAGTTGGAATAACCAAAAGATATGCAAAAAGAATTTTAAATGCTGGTGTTGATGTTATAACTCTTGGAAATCATGCTTTGAGCAATATAGATATCTATAAATTTATAGACTCTCCACTTCCAATTATACTTCCATTTAATATATCAAGCAACAAAACAAAAGGTAAAGAGTCTATTGTTGTTAAAAAAGGAGATGTTAAAGTTGGTGTTATAAATCCATTAGGGAATATTTTTATGGAGAAGATGGTTACTGATTCCCCTTTTGATAGAATCATCTCTTATATTGACAATTTAAAAAAAGAGACCAATATTATTATTGTTGATTTTCATGCAGAGGCAACAAGTGAAAAAAAAACAATGGGCTACTATCTTGATGGAGAAGTCTCTGCTGTTGTTGGAACACACACACATGTTCAAACATCAGATGAACAGATTCTTCCAAATGGAACTGCATTTATAACTGATATTGGTATGACAGGACCTTATGACTCTGTTATAGGGTTAAAGAAAGAGTGTGTTTTAACTTGGCTTGTAAAAAAAGAGTTTTCACCATTTAAACCATCTACTGGAAGAGCTGTTTTTCATGCTGTTGTTATTGAGGTTGATGTTGAAACAGGAAAGTCTCTGAATATTGAAAGATTAAAACTTTTTTTCGATTTTGAAAAAGAGTTAGAGGATTCTGAATTAGATTAAAACCATTTTTCTTTTTAAATATAAAAATTAATTAAAAGATATGGTTTTATAAAAATTATTTTTTTCTGTTTTTAGTAAAAAAATAAAAAAAGATAAAATATTTATCTTCTGTTTTTAGTAAAAAAGTAAAAAAGATAAAATATTTATCTTCTGTTTTTAGTAAAAAAGTAAAAAAGATAAAATATTTTATTTTAAGGAGGTAGTTTTATATGATTAGTGCACAAGAGCAACTAAAAATTATTAAAAAGGGAACTCTTGATATATTTCAAGAGGGGGAACTTTTACAAAAATTAGAAAACTCTGTAAAAACAGGAAAACCACTAAAAATCAAATTAGGGGCAGATCCAACTGCACCAGACCTTCATCTTGGACACACTGTTGTTTTACATAAGATGAGACAATTTCAGGATTTAGGTCATGATGTTATATTTTTAATTGGAGATTTTACAAGTCTAATAGGAGACCCTACAGGTAAATCGGAAACCAGAAAAGCACTTACTCCAGAGCAAGTTAAAAAAAGTGCTGAAAGCTATACTGAACAGATTTTTAAAGTTTTAGATTATGAAAAAACAAAAATTGTCTATAATAGCTCTTGGATGGGACAAATGAGTAGTTATGATATGATAAAACTTGCTTCTAGGTATAGTGTTGCAAGAATGCTTGAGAGAGATGATTTTAAAAAAAGATTTAAAGAGGGCTCCTCAATTGCTATTCATGAATTTTTATATCCTCTTGTTCAAGCATATGATTCTGTTGTGTTACAATCAGATGTTGAATTAGGAGGAAGTGATCAACTTTTTAATTTACTTTTAGGAAGAACTCTTCAAAAAGAGTTTGGATTAGCATCTCAAATTGCAATAACAATGCCTATTTTAGAGGGGCTTGATGCAAAAAATGTTGATGGGATTTTAACAGGTAAAAAAATGTCAAAATCTCTTGGAAATTATGTTGGTATTGCAGAGGAACCTTCCCAGATTTTTGGAAAAATTCTCTCAATCACAGATGAATTGATGTGGAGATATTATGATCTTCTCTCTTTTAAACCAATTGAGGAGATTGAAAAAATGAAAAAAGGGGCTTTAGATGGCTCTATAAATCCAAAAAATGCAAAAATTACCCTTGCAAAAGAGCTTGTTGAGCGTTTTCATGGAGTTGAAGCAGCCAACAAAGCAGCTGAAGATTTTGAACTTCTCTTTAAAAAAAGAGAGATTCCAGAGGATATTGAAGAGATTATAGTGACAACTGATGAAAACACTATATCTATCTCAAAAATTTTAGTTCAAATTAACTTTGCAACAACAAATAGTGAGGCAACTCGTCTTATAAAACAGGGAGGAGTCTCCATAAATGGTGAAAAAATCGTAGATTTTAAACAAGAGCTTGAAAAAGGGTTTTCGGGAGTTTTAAAATCTGGTAAAAAAAATTTTTGTAAAATTAACATACTTTAAAAAAGGAGAAAATCATGAATTTAGAGGCAATTAGACAGCTAGTGCTTGAGTATATTACAAAACTTTTACAGAATGAAAATCTTATCAAAGTTTTTCAAAATGAATCAGTACTAAATGCTTTATCAAAAGGTCTTGAATTAAAGGCAAAAATTCAGGAAGAGGTTGAAGTAAAACTTAAAAATATCCAAGAGACATTATCAATTGCTGGAATTGAGGATGTTTTGAAATTAGAAAGAAGAGTTAATAAATTTGAGAAAAATGAGTCAAAACTTACAGAAAACATTAAATCTCTTGATGAAAAACTTGAAAAATTAGCTGAATCTCTTGAAATTTTATCAAAAACATCATCAAAAACATTATCACAAACATTATCACAAACATCATTACAAATTGAGAAACTTTTTAAAGAGAGTGAACAACACTCTCAAAATAATGAAAAAAGTAAAAATGCCTCAAAAGAGTTAAAATCAACAACTGAAAATCTTGATAGAAAAATTGTTGCAATAACAAAAAGAATTAATGAAATTCAAGAAAAATTAACAAGAACTGAAGAGACAACTGAAACTCTTAAAGAACAAGATTTTCTTTTAAAATATCAAGAGATAAAAGAGATTTTTCAAATGAAACTAAATCATCTTGAAGAGGATATTCAAAAAGAGTTAAAATCTTTAAAAACATCTTTTAACTCTTTTAATCTTCAACCTAAAACTCCAGATTATGAAAAATTTATTGATGATATTTCTGAAGATAAAAAAGAGGTTAAAAAACCTAAAAAGGCAAAATCAACCACTCAAAAAACAAATATAAAAAAAAGAACAACAAGTAAAAAAGTTGAGATTCAAGAGTTACAAATTCCAGATAACTCTGAAGTTATAGTTAATAGTGTTGTTGAAGAGACCCCTTTTGAAAATAATCAAACAGAAGAGAATTCTGAAAATTAATATCAATTTAAATATCAGTTTACACAATAAAAATCAAATTATTTATTATCTTTAATTTTTTAAAAAACAGAAGAAATATGTTTTATTGTTTATTAACAGAAAAATTTATTTATTATTAAGATATAAATCACTATTTGAATCCCATTTAGAGAGATCTAAATCTTTTCCATATATGTGATAAAGTCTAAGATTATTATTCTCCATATCTTTAAAAATCTCATTTTCTTGAGCTATTTTATCATAAAATCTTACAACTGCATCACCAAGCTCTGTAATAATTGTAACTCGGTTTTGCTGAGACTGTTTTGGATTTTCAAGCTCAACAGTTGTTAATGAGATTTTTGTTAAATCACTTAAATCTAAATCAAACTGTGATAAAATATATACACTAGTTTTAAATTTATCTGAACCTTTAAATATTCTCATAGCAAAAGATACCATATCTGCATCAAGTGATAGGTGAATAGGTTCTACAGTTCCTTTAGTTGCAACAGCCCCTTTTTCTGCTTTATATTGAATTACAACAAAAGACCATTTTCTATCAATATAGTATTTATAATCATCAAAAGCAGCTTCTGAATAGTTTTTCTCTTTTAAAAATTTATTCACATCATCAAAAGCTTTTTGACCAATAAACTCTGATTTATAAACATCTGCGACTTTTGCACCATATTTTATTGGAACAACTTTTGGTTTTTGAATTGTTTTTGGAGTAATTTTTTTTGAGTTTTTTGTAGCTTCTGGTTCAACCATTCCCTCTGGTTTTGTTGCTTTCTCTAAATTGTTAAAAACATCCTGTTCTGACTTTGTCCAACTTTTAAGTGGATTTGGAATTGGTAAAAGTAGATAAAACTCCTCTGTTGTTTTCAGATTTTTCTCTTTATTTTTGATATCAAGTTGATAATCGAAACCAAATACCATCTCCATACTACCAACTAGATATAAAATAAAAGAGTTATTTTTATCAACAGTTGAAGAGTATTCAAAACCATTTTTCAAAATTGGTTTTGCATTTAAAATAAAAGAGAACAAAATAAATAAAAAAACTATCTTTCTCATAACTCCCCCTAAAATATTTAAAAAAATATCTTTTTATAAAGCTTTTGTCAAGCATATTCTTTGACAACCAATTTTAAATTTTATTTAAAATAAAAATTTAAAATTAGCAGATTTTATAAACTCTCTCTTGCTTTTTAGAGACTAAAAAAGTAAAATTGATAAAGCAAAAACATTAAATTAGTTTTTGTTTATATATATTTAAAATATTTTGTTAATAATTGCTACATTTTTGAGGGTAATTTTGAAAAAAGTATTAATTTTTTTAGTAGTAATCCTATTTTTTATCTCTTGTAAAAAAGATGATGGCATTGGAGATGGTGCTGAAAGATGTTATAAAGATAGTGATTGTGCTTTGGGTGAAATATGTACCTCTTTTGCAACTTGTATTGAGGGTGAGAGATGTTCAACAGAAAAAAGCTGTTCCTCTGGAAAAATCTGTAGTGAAGAGATTGGTCTTTGCATTGGAGAAAACAGTTGTAAAGAGGATTCTGATTGTTTGAAAAGCAATATGAGATGTATTATTGGGGTTTGTGTTGGTTGTAGTGATGATTCCGATTGTGGAGATAATCTTTATTGCACAAATGGAGCCTGTACGGAGTCTCAAAATGGTTGTGAATTTGTTGAGTGTGAAGATAATCAGTGGTGTAATCCATTAACAACAGCTTGTGAAGAGATTGTTGTTGCTTGTTCAGAAGAGAACCCTTGTCCTTTTGGATTACCTTGTGTTAATGGTGAATGTAAGGCAGCTGAGGGGGGATGTGAGAACGATTTTGATTGTAAAAATGGGTTAAGTTGTAATTTAGGTGTCTGTACTGGTTGCAAAGGTGATGGAGATTGCAAAATGGGAGATAAATGTGTGTTTGGTGCCTGTTTATCTGTTGAGGTTGACCTTTGTGAGTATCAAAGTTGTGAAAGTGGTGAGCTTTGTGACCCAGAAACAGGGCAATGTTATCCAGAAAATGGAAAATGTTATGATGAACAGGATTGTAGGCCTGGAACAGTTTGTCAATATGAAGTTTGTATGGGTTGCATTGATGAAAACTCTTGTCATCCAAATATGAGATGTGTTTTTGGAATGTGTGTAAGGTAAATGATATGGATTTTCAGATGAAAAATATAAAAAATTTTGGTCTAAAAATATTCTCCGTTATTTTTGCCTTTTTAATATTTCTTATGGTGCAGATATCTCAAAGTAAAGAGGTTATTGAGAGTGTTAAAGTTAAAATTTCTCTCTCAATTCCTGAAAATTATATTTTAGGAAATGATATACCAGAAGATATATCTCTTTTAGTAAAAGGTCCAAAAAAAAATATACAAAACTTTGAGAAAAAAAATAGTTCAATCTATTTTGATGTTGAAAACTCTAAAGTTATAAATATTCAAAAGGATAAATTTAGTGAATTAGATATAATTGAGATAATAAAAATAATTCCAGAGTCAATAAATGTCTCTATTGAGAAAAGAGTAGAGAAAACAGTCCTAATCCTCCTTAATACAATCAATGATTTACCAGAAGGGGTTCAATATTCAAAAAAACCAACAGTAAAACCAGAAGTAATAACAATAACAGGGCCTCAATCTTATGTGTCTTTAATTGAATCGATATATACAGAGCCATTCAATCAAAAAAATATAGAAAATAGTGAATCAACAATCGTAAAATTAAAAAAAGAGAGCAGTTTAATATCATTTAAAGATGCTCAAGTTGCAAAAATTAGTTATAAAACAGAGGAAATAACTCTAAAAAAAGAGTTTGAAAATATTGAAATAGAGTTTTTAAACTGTAATTTAGAGAAATCATCAATAACTCCACTAAAAAGGTCTATAAATATTATTGCAAAGGCTCCCTACTCAACAATGAATAAAATTTCAGCAAAAAATTTTAAAGCTTATGTTGATTTAAAAGATTGTGATAAAATAAAAACCTCAAAAAACTATGATATATCAGCTACAGTTACATCTGATTTAGTAAATATTGAGTATATTATTCCTGATTCAGTTATCATTAATAAAAAAAATATTATAGATGAGCCATAGTTCTTAGTTGATAAAAAACTTTATAGTTTTATAAAGAAAAGAGATTAATTTTAATAAAAACTTTATAGTTTTACAAAGAAAAACAGATTTTTTTATAGTACAAAGGATTTTTTATGACAAAAGAGTTGATTGAGTTCTCAGGAGTTTTACCAATCTACAAAAAAACAGGAATTAGTTCATTAGATGTATCAAGAGAGCTTAAAAAAAAGTTTAAAGTTGATAAAATTGGTCATTTAGGAACATTAGACCCATTAGCAGAGGGTGTTTTACCAATTTTAATAAATAAAGCAACAAGAGTTGCACAATTTGTTGATAATTACTCAAAAAGATATAGTGCAGTAATGAAATTTGGTATAGAAACTGATTCTGAAGATATAACAGGAGAGATTATCTCTGAACATGATTGGAATCATATCACACGTGAGTTATTTGCGGAGAAAATTGTAGATTTTATTGGTGATATTGAACAAACACCATCAAAATTCTCTGCAATAAAAATAAATGGTAAAGAGGCATATAAAATTGCAAGAGCTGGAGAGGATGTTGATGTTCCTTCTCGCATTGTGAAGATAGAAAAAATAACTATTTCAAATTGGTCGATGCCATTTGTCTCAATTGATGTATTATGTTCAAAAGGAACATACATTCGCTCTTTAGTTAGAGATATTGCAAGAAAATTAGATAGTGGAGCAACGATACACAGTTTAATAAGAACAGAATCGGCATCAATTCAGCTAAAAGATTCTGTATTAATCACAGATATAAACACAAAAAATGATTTACAAAAGCATTTAATTCCAATTTCTAAGATAATTCCCTATAAAATTTATAGTTGTAAGCAAATTGAGTATGAATATTTGCTTCATGGTCGACAATTTAAAGTTACAATACCACAAGGAACATATCAAATTGAGTATAGCTCTACTATTTTGGGTGTAATATCTGTAAAAAATGATGGAGTTGTTGAAGTTTTGAGTAGATTCTAATTTAAATCTGTTTTTTCATATTTTTTTTAAGTGGAAAGTTTTCTTAAACTCATATTTTTAATATTTTTATATACAATATTATCCATTTGTTCTATTTCTTATCAAATATACTATTTTTTTCATAAAGTTAAGAAAAATTATAATGTTTTTCTAGCAATACACTAAAGTATTCTATTAATTTTATATTTTTTAAATGTTTTTTTCTCAAAGTAAAGAAAACTTTAGAGTAAATTCCATGTTTTTTTCTCAAAGTAAAACAAACTTTAGAGTAAATTCAATGTTTTTTTCTCAAAGTAAAATAACTTTAGAGTAAATTCCATGTTTTTTTAATCAAAGTAAGAAA
>DYRY01000073.1:0-3761 GCA_020718465.1 Anaeromyxobacter dehalogenans
ATTTTATTGTATAAATATTTTTTTATTTGGTGGTATATATGAGTAGTATTGAGTTACTTTTTAATAAATTTATCTTCATTACTGCAAATAGAGATTTTAAATAATATTTTTTTATTTTATTTATTTTATTTATTTTATTTATTTGAATTTTTTCTTAAAAAATTTTATAGTTTAGAGAAGTTTTATTAAACTAAAAAAATTATAAGAAGTAAAAATTAGTTTTTATAGGAAAAAAAACATAAGAAGAAATCAAAATGAGGTTTTATGGGAAAAAAATATAAAAAAAAATCTAAATTTGGATTTGCACCAGGAACTCTAGTATTTACAGGAGTTCAAAAAATAGAGCAATCAGAAATAACTGCTATTATTTATTCTCAAGATTATTATGATGAAAAAAAAATAAATACAATTGATGAACTAAAAAACTACCTTAAAAAAAATATATCAACAGATATTACAAAAAAAGCATCAAAAAACATCCCAACAATATGGATAAATATTGATGGTGTTCATGATGTTAAATTAATCGAGGAGTTATCTTTATATCTACAAATTCACAAACTAACAATTGAGGATATTTTAAGTGTTGGTCAAAGAGCTAAAATAGAGATACATTCTAATTATATACATATTGTAGCAAGAGTTTTTGATTTTGAAATAAATAAAGATAGTTATAATTTAGTTGATAATAAATTAACTCAAAACAGTAAAGTGAAGTTGAAAAATAGTAATTTTAATTTAAAAGATAGTAATGAATTTAATAAAACAGTAGAAGATGAACAATTCACTGTAATATTAAAAGATAAAATTATCTTAACTTTTCAAGAAAAAAAAAGTGAACTTTTTAACTCTTTAAAAAAAAGGATAAAAGAGGATATTGGAGCTATTAGAAAACGTAGTTCTGACTATTTATTATATGCTATTTTGGATTCTATTATAGATCATTATATTGTTATTTCAGAGTATTTTAATGACAAATTAGATTCTATAGAGATGGAACTATTAGATAAAATAGAGAAAGTTAAATTAGAAAGAATTTATAATATAAGAAAAGAGATTATTCAATTTAAACGCTCAATATATCCAATAAGAGATGTTGTGAGTTTATTTGAGAAAATAGATGAACCAACTATCTCAAATTATATAAAAGTTTTTATAAGAGATCTTTATGATCACACTATTCAAGTTATTGAATCTACAGATTCACATAGAGAAACAATTTATGCTTTATTAGATTTATATATGAATAGAGTCTCAAATAAAACAAATGAGATTATGAAAGTTTTAACAGTTATGTCATCAATCTTTATCCCATTAACTTTTATTGCAGGAGTTTATGGAATGAATTTTGACAATATGCCTGAGTTACATTTTAAATATGGATATTTTGTAATTATAGGATTTATGATCTCTGTTTTTCTATTTATGTTAATCTATTTTAGAGGTAAAAAGTGGTTTTAACTATAATTGTACTAATTTAGTACTCATATTTTTATCTATTTTTTTTATGGTGATTTAATTAGTAAAAAATACTCTTATATTTTTTATTTACAAAAACAACTCAATTTAAAACTCTATTTACCATAGTAGTAGTAGTGATATTTTTTATAGCTATAGTAGGATATTTTAGATGGATCTGCTTGATTAAGAATAACACCAATAACTTTTGCTTGAATGCCACTAAATTGAGTTGTAGCCTCTCTTAAATAGTGTTTATTTGTTGTGTTATATTTTACGACTAAAACAACTCCATCTAACATTTTAGATAAAACCATTGGATCTGAAACGGCTGAAGTTGGAGGTGAGTCAAAAATAACTCTATCATATCTTTCAGATAGTAACTCTAATAACTCTTTAAATTTTTTGCTTTTAATTATTTGGATTGCATTTGGTGGAATTGGACCAGCAGAGATAAAATCTAAATTCTGTAACTCTGTTTTTTGGATAATTGAGTCTAAATCTAATCCACCAGATACAAAGGAGGTTAATCCAATTTTATTATCATAAAAAAACACTTTATGAAGGCGTGGTTTTCTTAAATCTGTATCAATAACAACTGTTTTTAAGCCTTGATCTGCAAGAGTTGAGGCTAAATTTGCTGCAATTGTTGTTTTTCCCTCCATTGGTCCTGGAGATGTTACTAAAAATGTTTTATTAATTTTTTCAGACTCATTTTGATTCATAAAATCAATATTTGTTACAATACTTCGGCAGTTTTCTGCAAAGCTAGAGCGAGGAGCATTTATTGAATAAAGCTCTTTATATGGAATTTTAGGTGTATCTATCTTTACATCTTTTGGTAGATATCCCAAAAATGTTAATCCATAACTCTCCTCTAATTCATCTCTTGTTTTAATAGTTTTATCAAGATATAAAATCAACAAAATAAGTAAAAATGATAATATACCACCAGCAAAAAACCCTAAAATAAGGTTCAATTTCAATCTTGGTTTTATTGGAAATGTTGGTGCTTTAGCATAATCTAATATCTCGATATTATTTGTTTGTAAAAGAAGTTTTAGATTATTTTTTTTTAGTTCAGAGAGCAACATTTTATAAATCTCTGTCTCTGTATTTGCAGTTCTTTTATTCTGTTTATAGCTTAATTCATTCTCCTCTATTTTTAAAGCCTCTGCGGTTACACTCTCTTTTAAAGCTAAAACTTCTCTCTCTTTTGCCAAAATTATTCTATATCTACTATCAATTGATTTTCTATATTGCTCCTCAATAGATCCAATTTTTAGTTCAATATTTTTAATCTGCTCTTTTAGTGAAACTATTTTAGGATGATTCTCCTCATATTTTTCAAGTGTAGTTGAAAGCTCATTACTTTTAGCTAAAAGGGAGGTTTGAAGTGATATATAAGAGGAGTCTTTAAATAGATATGAGTTATCTTTTTTATCTTTTTTTAGGTAGTAGTTATACTCTTGCTCTGCATCTATACGTTGAATTTTTAGTTCATTATATTTCTCTTCAATTGAGTAGAGTTTTTGTATTGTTGTATTTCTATTATCCTCTGATGTTGTTAGAATAACTCTATTTTTTAATTTGAACTCAAAAAGGTTTTTCTCTGCAAATATAACTCTACTATCAGCCTCTGAAACTCTCTCCTCTAACCACAAGATAGATTTTTTAAGATGCTCTGTTTTTCTACGAAGATTATAATCTTTATAACTTTCTGCATAGTAGTTTGCAAATAGTGCCACAATATCAGGATCAGTTCCTTCAATACTTAACATTACTTTATTACTCTCTTCAAGAGGGGTTAATGTTAACATAGATTGTAATGCTAAAACAACATCACCACTATTTTCTTTAACTTTTTCAAAATATGGAAGTTCATAAAGATTATATTTATCAGTTATCTCTTTTGCTAAACCATAGCTTTTAATACGTTCATACTCTGTGTTATAAAAAGCATCATACTCCTGAAAAGAGGCATAATATCTCTCATTTATCTCCTCTACAGGGGTTGATTCTCTAAAATTTATTATTAAAGATACTGTTGCACTATATATTTTTGTCTGTTTTTGTGTAATCCAATATGTTAAACCAAGAGATAATATTAATACAATTATTATCAGATATTTAAATCTATTGAGATAAACTAAAATATCTTTTATGGTTAAAATCTCTTGTTGATTCACAAAACTCCTAATAAAATGGTTTTAATTTACAAAACAAATAAAAAATCAATAATTTTGTTTTTAAAACAAGAGAATTAAAAACAACAAAAAAAATCTAATTTTTTTAAATAAAAA
>DYRY01000073.1:3861-14728 GCA_020718465.1 Anaeromyxobacter dehalogenans
ATCTAATTTTTTTAAATAAAAAATATTTGTAGTTTTATTTAAATAAAGCTACAACCAAGATTCAGGAACATAAATAATATCATTTGGGATTAAAATAATATCCTTTATATCTCCAGAGATAACTCTATCCATTGGTATTGTTATTGAGTGCTCTTTGCTTTTTATTGTTCTTTTAAGAATAACTCCATTTTTATTTGCAATTGATGTAAATCCTCCACCAGTTGCAATTAATTGAAGAATTGTCATTTGTGGTAAGTAGGTGTAGGCTCCCGCCTTATTTACCTGACCTAAAACATAGACTTTTTTGCTATTACTCTCTTTTAGAAATATTGTAACTTGAGGATTTTTAAAATGTTTATCTTTAAGTTTAGCCTCAATCTCTGTTGTTACCTCATTTTGGTTTTTTCCTGAAACTTGAATTGAACCAATAAGTGGATAGTTGATTTTTCCACTACTATCAATTCTGTAAGTTCGTAGTAACTCTGGCTCACCATAAACAGATATCTCAATTATATCATTAATTCCTAATCGACTAATGTCATCTGTAAGCTCTGGTAAATCTAAAATTGGTAACTTTTTTATATTTTTTGTGTTTGAGTCTGTAGAGCATGAAAGTAATAGTGGAACTAAAAATAAAACAAAAAGAGTTTTTAAGATAAAGCTTTTTTTTATTAAGAAATTTTTTTTAATATATGTTATAAAAAAAAGATCATATAAAATTTTTATCAATATTTTTTTGGTAGAAAAAATCTCATTTTTCATAATTCAGATTAGAAAAATACAGAGAAATTAAGAGTTACAACATGTTGTAAATAGTCATATTTAACAGTTGTAGGACCAATATCTGATGTGTATGATGTTGTAAAATCTGTTATATTTTTATTAAGAGTATATCTAAGCTCCGCTTTATATTGATTTTTATATTTATAACCAAAAAATGGTGATATTCTAGCTAAAATCTCTGCTCTTGATGTTGAGGCAGTAACTTCGTTTGAACCAGCTGGTATTGAGACATTTGAGAACATGTTTAATGTAAAATCTAAAGATGCTCCAAACTCGAAATAGTTCATAAATCCTGATCTATAATCAAAATAGAGTTTATGATACTCTAAATAATTTGAAAAAACTATATCATTAAAATTTCTATCATAACCAGCAACAATTCTATCTTTTTTTGAAAAAGCATAAGTTGCCTCTAGGTTTGCAATATAAGAGTTAAAGTCTGGCCCAGAACTATAGTCTGAATATGCCCAACCAAAAGTTAATTTTACTGCTAATTTGGGTGTTATAACTCCTAAAAGTCCAGTTCTACCAATAATTGGTATTGAATCAAATGTGCTGAAAACAGCAGAGTAATCTGTGTTTGAGTGTGTTACAAAACCAACCATTCCTTCAAGAATAAAAGATGTTTTAGGTAGAAATCTCCACTCAATTCCTAAAGATATATCATGTCCCATATTATCTTGAGCTTCAGATGCTGCTCTTGTTTGATCCTCAAGTGAGTCTGAAAAAACTGTTTTATTAATAGAGAACATGTATTTTAAACTGAATTTAAGTGTTTTACCAAAAGGTGTGGTAAAAAAACCTGCACTTAATCTGTTTTGTATTTTATTAATTGGCTCTTGATAACCTGTATATGAGGTTTTATTAAAAGAGTCATCTATAAAAATCTGAAAATTCCCTTGTTTGAAAAAGGCAAGAGCTAAATTGGAAGAGAGATTAAAATCACTATTATTACTAACAAGAGTATCTGTGTTTTCTGTTAATGAGACAAAATAGATGTAGTTTCCAGATATATCAAATTTTATCTCATTTTCTGATTGATTTTTATTGTTAAGTTTTAAACCTGGTAAAACCAAAAGAGATATTGTTGATGCCTCATCTGTTGTTGAACGGAAAAAATTGCTATTATAATCACTCTGAAGAGAGATAAATGTTGTAAATTTAAAAGAGCTGTTTGATTCCTCTTGTGCTTGAACATTCAATGCAATTAAAGTTAAGAGGAATGTAAATAGTATATATTTAATCAAGAAAAACCTCCATATAATGTTAGCACTCTACCGATAATTAGAACAAAAGTCAACATACTAATATTCAAAAAAAACATAAAATTAACAAAAAAAGATTCGTGTCAAATTTTATAACAATACAAAAATAGTTCTATTTTAAAAAAATTAATAAAAAACAGAAAAAAATTATATTTTTTTTATTATAAATAAAGATAATTTGAATAAACATCTTTTAATTCAATATCTGTTGGTGTTAATTTTTGATATATTTTATCAAACTCTTTTCCAGACTCAATATCTTTTCTTATCTCATCTGTTCCAAATAGTAGATCAATTGCAATTGGTTCTTTAACAAACTCATACTCATCTCGTCTCCAATCAAAAGAGATAAAATGGTGATAAGCATTGTATATTAATGAAAGATAAGTTTTAAGTGGTTGAAATTTATCCCTATTTGTTATATGAAATTCTAATCCTTGACAAACCTCATTTCCATACTTTTGAAACATTGGTTTAAATGATATTAATCTTAGTGCAACTCCATCTAAATTATTTGATTCCATTGCTTTTTTTAAAAGTGTTGCATTAATCCATGGAGCTCCAATAAAATGAAATGGTTTTGTTGTTCCTCTACCCTCTGAAATATTTGTTCCCTCAATTAAACAACCCCCTGGATATAAAAGAGCTGTATCAACATTTGGCATATTTGGAGATGGTAATATCCAAGGAAGTTTTGTATCTTCAAAATAGAGATTATGCTGATAATTCTCCATTAAAACAATATTTAAATCACACTCACAACCTCTAAAAATAACCCTTAACATCTCTCCAATTGTATATGAATGCCTATTCCTAAAATATGGATAAAATCCAACAAAAGACTCAAAACCAGCCTTTACCAAATTTCCCTCAACTATTGAACCAATTGGATTTGGTCTATCAAGAACATATATTGGTATCTCTAACTCTGTTGCTGTTGTAATAAGAAATGAGGCTGTATAAACATAAGTGTAATATCTTGAACCAACATCTTGAAGGTCAATAACAACAACATCTATCTCTTCTAAATCCTCTTTTTTGGGAAAAAGTGAGTTAAATGTCCCTTGGTAAAGAGATATTTTTTTTAATTCTCCTCTTTTTCCCCCTTTTTTTTGATTAACCATCTCCATATCTTGCATTGCACCATAAACACCATGCTCTGGTTCAAAAACAGTTTTTAAATTGACTCCATTATTAAGCATTAGAGGTATTATGTGATTATAGTTTGAATCTACAGATGCTGCATGGCATAAAAGGGCAACATTTTTATTTTTTAAAATTGAGAATTTATTTTCAACCCATCTATCAAGTGCTGTTTTAACATTACCCATATATCACCTATAAAAAAAATATTCTAACAATTTTTATATATATTTTCAATCTATAATAAAAATAATTGATAAAATAAAATTTTTATTATCCTATTTTTTGATTTTTAAAAAAAATTACTACTAAAACAGTTTTTTTTTGATTTTTTCATCAAAAAATATTATTATTTTGTCTCTATTTTTGATTTTTCAACTATTTTCTCTTTTTTGAAAAAGGAATCAGATGATTAAAAAGTTACATCTTGCATTTTTATGGCATATGCATCAACCAATGTATCTTGACCCTCTAACAGAGAGATTTATTATGCCTTGGGTGCGTCTTCATGCACTTAAAGATTACTTAGATATTCCACAAGCTATGTTAGATGCAAAAAATGCAAAATTCAATATCAATTTCGTTCCATCTCTTTTAACTCAATTAGATGACTATATTGAATCAAAACATATGGATGACTATCTTGAGTTTGCATATAAAAATCCCGATTGGATGTCTCCTTGGGAGAAAGAGTTTGTAATTAAAAACTTTTTTAACATAAACAGAGAGAAAATAGTATTTAAAAGCAGAAGATATAAAGAGCTATACCATAAAAAAAATAACATGCCTCCTGAGTTTTGGAGTACATCATTTTCTCCACAAGATATTCGAGATTTGCAAATTCTTTTTCATTTAGGGTGGAGTGGAACTGCTTTGATTAAAAATTCAACTCTTTTAAAAGAGTTGATAAAAAAAGATTCCGATTTTACAGAGAATGAGAAAACTGCTCTACTTAATGAACAGTATGAGTACTTAAAAACAATAAGAGATTTTATAAAAGGTTTAGCCTCTAATAAAAATGTTGAAGTCTCTATAACCCCTTTTTATCATCCAATAATTCCAGTAATGAATGATATTCAGAATGTTCCTAAAGCTTGGAGTAACTCTATTTTACCCAATAATTTTCAATCAATGAGGGAGTACTCTCAAAAACATGTAGATTGTGCTCACAGTTTTGCAAAAAAATATTTTGGAAAAGAGATATCAGGAATGTGGCCTGCAGAGGGGTCTGTAAGTATTGATTTAGTTGATATTTTAAAAGAGACTCCAACAAAATGGATTGCAACAGATGAGGCAATTTTAGCAAAAACATTAAATAGAGCTCCACAAATTAATGAGTCGTTATCACCACATCACTTTGATGGAGTTGATATATTTTTTAGAAATCATGCTCTTTCTGACAAAATTGGTTTTGTCTATTCAAATTGGGGTAAAGAGGATGCAGTAAAAGATTTCATACATGAATTACTACATATAAAATCAGTTACAACAAAAGAGGATGCCCTTGTTTGTGTTATTTTAGATGGAGAGAATGCTTGGGAGTATTATGAGGATAATGGTGAGCCATTTTTAACACATCTTTTTGATGAGATATCAAAACAGGATTGGTTACAATTAACAACATTTTCAGAGTATTCTGAAAACCATAGAGCAAATATTATTAATCTTTCAACACTAATGCCTGGAAGTTGGATTGATGGAAATTTTAATACTTGGATTAATGAGCAAACTAAAAATAGATATTGGGAGATTCTTTTTAAACTTCAAACTCTCATTGAAACATCTAAAAAAACAGGAAACATTGATAAATCACTTGAGAATGAAATTGACCACAATTTTATGGTTGCTCAAGGTAGTGATTGGATGTGGTGGGCAGGAGAGGGACACTCCTCTGCAAATGATTTAGATTTTGATCAGCTTTTTAGAAACTATGTGAGTAAAGTTTATCAACTATTGGGACTAGAGATTCCTTTTGAACTTACTCAACCTTTATATTCACAGAATATTCATGTTTCATACACAGAGCCTTTAAG
Source organism: Anaeromyxobacter dehalogenans (assembly GCA_020718465.1). Taxonomy (GTDB): domain Bacteria; phylum UBP6; class JAFGXH01; order JAFGXH01; family JAFGXH01; genus JAFGXH01. The sequence goes on from DYRY01000073.1 coordinate 9,086, forward strand.
ATTAATCCACCCAAAAATAACAGGAATGTTAGATGACTATTTTGGTTGGTCATCAAGTGGAGAGATTCTATCTGAACAGGGAGCAATTCATAAAACTGATGTTATTATTAAAAAAATTCTTTTTGGATTTGATGAATATTTTATATATTTTCAAATATCTCTTTATGAAGATATTGAGGTTTTCAAGGAGAATGGACATCAAATTGAGCTTGAAATTGTTAATTACAAAAAAATTAACCTTAAAAAAGATAGAAATATTATCTATAAAGATGTTGAGGTTATTGAAACTGCTATACCAATATCCTATATAGATTCAAATTTAACAACAAAAGATAAGATAAATTTCCGATTTAATGTTTTATCTAATGGGAATACAATTGAAAGAATTCCGCACTCTGAGACTGTTGAGATAAAAATCCCAGATGAGAGTTTTGATATGGAAAATTGGTGTGTGTAGATTTTTCTATTTAAAAATCTATAAATTATAACTAAAAAATATATATATATTTTTTTTTATTATCTTGAGTTGTATAGATGTGAGTAAACAGAGAGAATATAATATTAAAGGAGATTGATGTCTGAGTTAAGATTTGATCCAATTCAAAAAAGATGGGTTATTATTGCATCCGATAGAGGAAAAAGACCTTTAGATTTTAAAGAGCAACAGATGTTTAAGCAAGTATCTTTTTGTCCATTATGTCCTGGTCATGAAGAGAGAACTCCTCTAACTATTGCTCAAATAAATGACTCTGAAGGAAACTGGAGAGTTCGTGTTGTGCCTAATAAATTTCCTGCACTTAAAATTGAGGGTGAGTTAGAGCAACATGCAGAGGGAATTTTTGATGTTATTAATGGTATTGGAGCACATGAAGTTGTTATTGAGTCTCCAAACCATAATGAACAGCTTCCAGATATGTCTGTTGAGAATGTTCAGAAAGTTTTACAGATATATAGAAGTAGACTAATTGACCTTCAGAGAGATTCAAGACTTAAATATATTCTTATATTTAAAAATTATGGGGTTTCAGCTGGTGCAAGTTTAGAACATCCACACTCCCAAATCATGGCAACACCAATTACTCCTAGAACAGTTGCTGGTGAACTTATGAGTGCAAAAGAGCACTATCTTTTAAAACAGAGATGTATTTTTTGTGATATTATTCGTCAGGAGTTAAAAGAGAATAAACGGGTTGTTTATCAAGATAGTAGATATGTTGTTTTAACTCCGTTTGCTTCAAGATTTCCTTTTGAGATGATGATTGCTCCAATGCCAAAAAGACATAGTGCCGATTTTGCAAAATCCACAGATGATGATTTATATCATCTTGCAATTATTTTAAAAGATATTCTTCAACGGCTTCGTAAAGGGCTAAATGACCCAGGTTATAACTTTTTGATTCATACTGCTCCAAATATTAATGCAAATGCAAGAGGAGCTCACTATTGGACAACATTGGAGAGAGATTTTCATTGGCATATTGAGATTATTCCACGCCTTACCAAAAAAGCTGGTTTTGAGTGGGGAACAGGATTTTATATCAATCCAACATCTCCTGAAGATGCAGCAGAGTATCTTAGACAGATTAAAATATAGAAAATATCCTCAAAAATTTGATTTTTTTTTAAAATTTATATATAATCCATTTAGTGGAATTATTTATTATATCTTTTTTAGGAGATTTAAATGAAAAAATTACTAATTTTCTCTCTTTTAGCTCTATCTCTTGCAATTTTTAACTCTTGTGGAAGTAATAGTGATGATGATGGTGGTAAAAAAACTGGAACAGAGCTTTGCCTTGCAATATGTGAAGCAGATGATTGTAATAATACAGGTAACCCATTAACAGAATGTAAAACAGCATGTACCGCAGACCCAATTGTTACTTGTAAAGCAAATTGTGATATCTATTTACAAGATTCAACCCAAAATGCTGAATGTAAAGCAGATTGTGAAATAGTAAACCCTTGTGATACTAAAAAAGAGACAGAGTGTACTGATACTTATGAAACATTTGGAAACTGTTTATTAGATTGTTTTGAATCTAAAGATAGTTGCATGGCTTCTGCAAATTGTTATAACGAAGTTTGTCTAAATGAGATTAATGCTATTGAAAATTGTGAATCTAATGTTGTTTGTGAATAGATTCTCTATTTAAAATATTTTGCAATCTCTTGAAAATAGACTATTTTTACCTTATCAATTGAGTTTATAGCATTTTCAGGTAGAGTTAATCCCCCCTTTAAAACTATTTTTAGTAGCATATATAAAAAAGACTCTTTCCCAATTTTTGTTGTATAGGCATCAAAAAGAGTTGGAATTAGAGGTGCAACTTGGGATGGGTCTAAAATAAATTTTTCAAGAGTATCAAGTTGATATGGATCCTCTTTTAGATTTTGAATATGCTCTAAACCTAAAAGGGGCTTAAAAAACAGTTTTTTTTGATAATCTTTTAAAGATAGTTTAGAGAATTGATCTGAAAAATATTTTTTTAAAAAAGAGTATTGCAAAAATGGATATTTTCTATTTTTTAATAGTTTTGTTAAAAAATCGGAATCTTTTTTTTGAATTTTATACTCCGATTTTTTAAAAATATAGTCAATATAAAGCAATTGAATTGGATAGGATGATTTTTTTACCTCACTAAATAGTGTGTAAAACTGTTTTGCAGTTTTTATTGGAGTTTGATTAAGATAAAAAAACTCAACATATCCTCTATTTTCAACTAGTTTTTTTTCATTTGAGAAAAAGTAGAGATAGTTTGATATTGATGGCAAAAAGGAGTTATATAAATCCACTTTTTTATTTAACTCATCAACTTTTTGTTGAGCCTCCTCATCCTTTTTTTTCTTTGAAAGTTTTACAATCTCTTTTTTTCCCTCTTTTAAAAATTTTACAATCTCTTTTTTCAAATCTGTAAGGTTTTTAACTTGAGAATCATCCCCTTTTAAAATAAGATTCTCTACTAAATCAGATAGATTCTCATTTTCTAAAGATATCTCTCCAGATATCTCTTTAAAACCCTCTTTATTATTATAAAATTTAATCCATTTTTTTAAAATAGGTGAAATTTCAGAAAAGCGATTTAACTCATTTTCTGAAAATTTATAATTTAATGAGTATAAAAGAAAAAAAGCCTGTTGAGAAAAAGAGTTTTTTATTGATGAAAAAATATAGGATATTAGTTTCTGAACTTTATAATCATCATGGTAGCTATATAGTAGATTCCATGTTTTTTTAGATGGGGTTAGTTTACTACCAATAACCTTTTGAGTATTTTCTGAACTATTTGAGTCAGCATCTAAATCAACAGCATCTAAATCAACAGCATCTAAATCATCTGAACTATCACTTTTTTTATCTAAATTAGATATTTCAGAGAATCCAAAATCGGAAAAACTTTTAATTCCAAGAAGGTAGGATAGAAGCTCTTTATAGTCTGATTCAGATAGTTTTGAAATAAGCTCTGAAACGTTCTCATTAAGCCTATTTTTTGAAAAATATATCAACTCAAGTTTATCAATAATAAATTGCTCATCTTTCTCAATAATTGCCATTTTAGGCTCTAATTTTTCAGAAAAAAGTGGAAATTTACAATCATCATCCCCACAAGAGAGAAAAAATATAGAGAAACAAAAAATTAACACTATTTTTTTCATCAAAACCACCCATCAAATATAAAAACTAAAAGTTTTAATCATTATCAATTTTTAAAACAGCAAGAAATGCCTCTTGAGGTAGCTCAATATTACCTAACTGCTTCATCCTTTTTTTACCCTCTTTCTGTTTCTCTAAAAGTTTACGTTTTCTAGAGATATCACCACCATAACATTTTGCAGTAACATTTTTGCTGTAGGCTTTAACGGTTGTTCTTGAGATAACTCTTGTTCCTATTGCAGCCTGAATTGCAACCTCAAACATCTGTCGTGGAATAACCTCTTTCATTTTTATGGTTAAATCACGCCCTCTATAGAATGCTTTATCTCTATGAGTGATAAGACTTAGAGCATCAACTAAATCCCCATTAATAAGAACATCTAACTTAACCAAATCAGATGGCATATATTTATCCAACTCATACTCAAAAGAGGCATAACCTCTTGTTAAAGATTTTATTTTATCAAAAAAGTCAAAAATAATCTCACCTAAAGGCATTAAAAAAGTTATAATAACCCTATTTCTTGAGAGATAATCCATGCTTTTTTGAACTCCTCTTCGATCAATTGCAGCCTTTATAACAGCACCAACATACTCATCAGGAGTGTGGATTTTTGCAATAACATATGGTTCCTCAATTCTATCAATATTTTGAATAGGAGGTAGTTTTGATGGATTATCAATCTCAATCATCTCCCCTTTTTTCATGTAGATTTTATAGATAACGTTTGGAACTGTTGTTATTAAATCTAAATCATACTCTCTCTCTAATCTCTCTTGAATAACTTCCATATGTAGAAGACCAAGAAATCCACATCTAAAACCAAAACCCAATGCCTCTGATGTCTCTGGTTCATAAGTAAAAGATGCATCATTAAGACTTAATTTCTCAAGAGAGACTTTTAACTCTGCATATTCATTGCTATCAACAGGGTATACTCCAGAGTATACCATTTGAGAAGGTTTTTTAAACCCCTTTAAAGGTTCTATTGTTTTATGCTCTAGTGTTGTGACTGTATCCCCAACAAAAACATCATGAATCTGTTTAATACCTGCAATAAGATATCCAACATCCCCAGACTCTAAAAAAGGTTTTTCTGTTATAAATGGGCTAAAAACACCAACCTCTTGAACCTCATAAGTTGCATTTTTATGTATAAAGTGAACTTTTTCCCCTTTTGATATTTTTCCATCAAAAACGCGAATTAATATTACAACTCCTCGATATGAGTCAAACCAACTATCAAAAATGATGGATTTTAGAGGTTTTTCAGGGCAATAGTCAGGAGATGGAATATATTTTACAATAGCCTCTAATAAATCTATTATACCTTCTCCAGTTTTTGCAGATGTTAAAACTGCATAACTTGTATCTAAACCAATAATCTCCTCTATCTCCTCTTTTACTCTTTGAGGATTTGCTGCAGGAAGATCTATTTTATTAATTACAGGAACAATCTCTAAATTGTTATCAACAGCCAAATAAACATTGGCAATTGTTTGTGCTTCAACTCCTTGAGATGCATCAACAATAAGAAGAGCTCCTTCACAACTTGTTAATGCTCGTGAAACCTCATAAGAGAAGTCAACATGACCTGGAGTATCAATAAAGTTAAGAGTGTAGTTATTTCCATCTTTAGATTTAAATGGAACAGTAACTGCTTGAGCCTTAATTGTTATTCCTCTCTCTCTTTCAAGCTCCAGTTTATCTAAAAACTGATCTTTCATCTCTCTTTGTGTAATAACACCAGTTGCCTCTAAAAGTCTATCGGAAAGAGTCGATTTACCATGGTCAATGTGAGCAATTATACTAAAGTTTCTTTTTAATTCACCTCGATTCATACTTCTCCAAAACAAAAGCCCCATATTGTAACATGTTTTATATAAAATCACAAAACTTTTTCTTATTAGATAATCAATTTTTATATTCTGCTTAGGGCGAACGCATAAGAATTAAAGAAAAACTTTAAAAATAAATGATAAAAATG
>DYRY01000074.1 GCA_020718465.1 Anaeromyxobacter dehalogenans
TACTCCCCAAATAACTCTGTTTTAGTTTTGGTTGGTGATTTAGATTTTTCCTATATAAAAACAGTTATACATCTTTATTTTAAAGATATTAAACCAGTTGATTTAGTTCCAGATTTTTTTACAATGGATTTACCAATAACATCAGAAAGAAAATTTGTTGATAGATTTGATGTTGAAACCCCAAAAGTTTTAGTTGCTTTTAGAGTTCCAGAGGTTAAAAATGTTGATTATCTACCACTTCTTCTATTTTCAGTTATTCTATCAGGTAGTCGTTCATCAATATTAAAAAAACGGTTTCTTTATACAAATAAAGTTATTGAGATTGGTGTAGAGATAATAGGAATGGAGCATCCTGGTATATTTTTTATTGATGCCTCTTTAAAAGAGGATGGAGATCCAGAGCATTTTTTATTAGAGCTTGAACAAACAATTTTTGGAATTAGTAATAGTTTAGATCAAGAGGATTTACAAATAGCAAAAAGTCGTCTTGATATGAATAATCGAACTAACTTTTTATCAAATGATCAAATTGCTCTCTCTTTTGGTGAATCATTTGTATTAACTGGAGATCCATTTTATCAATATAATTTAAAAGATAAAATTTACTCAATTACAGTTGAGGATGTAAAACGTGTTGTTATGGATTATCTTAAACCCAAAAGAAGAGTATCTATAATACTTTTACCAAATGAGTAAATATTTTTTTATTTAAAAAAAACAGAAAAATTAATATAAGAATCTTTTTTGTTTAGAAAAAATAAAAATTATAAAAACTCTTTAAGAGCTTTTTTTGTTTTAGCAAGATTATATGAAAAAGAGTATTTTTTAGGGATTTTCATCTCTTTTGCATGAATAATCTCAAGCTCAATATCATTTAAACTCATCTGTTTATGAATATGAATTACCGATTTTACATCAGAGAATAGTTTATTAACTGTTTTATTTCCAGAATACTCTATAAAAACTGGTTTTCCTGTTGATATTGCATTAAAAATCTCTTTATCAAATTGAAATTGAAAATATTTTGATGGATATGAGAAAAAAATTGCATCTGCCTCAAACATATTATTAACTTTTACAAATCTCTCATCAAAACCTAATCTAAACTTTTTTTTCTCGATAGAAAATATTTTATATGGTCTTGTTTGATCTGTTTTTTTTAGACTTTTTTTATCATTTATCCAATGAGGAATTACAACACTCTTTTTTAAAAATCCAGATAGTGAGTGTTTCATTGGTTTTGAGGGAATAAATATTTTTCTTGCAAAAAAAAGTAATCCTTTATCAAAAACAGATAAAATAGTTGATTTTTTATCTATTCTATCAACCCATATATCAAAAGTTACCCCTTTTAAAATTTTAAGAATAGGAGCTATAAATGAGGTTTGTATATTTGATGGTAGAATAAGATGAATTTTTTCATAATCTTTTTTAAAAATCTTTATTGAGGATATAATTTTCCATACTTTTTTGAGTGGAGATTTTGGAAGCGAAAAAAACTCCACTCCATTTATAGCTCTTGCTAACTTTTGATGCTCTGTTTTTTCTGAAAACCATAAAACTTTTTTATTCATATACTCCAAAAAACAAAAAACTTAAATATAATTAATTTTTTTTAAATTGAAAAAGTGATATAACTACTCACAAATACCAGTTGTTAAATTACAATTTTTACCTGTGTCAAAACAGTTGTTATAGGTGCAGTGATATATACAAGCCCCCTTTCCATCTCCAATAGGCATACAGACATAATCTGTTCTATTACAACTATTTGGTAGTGATGGAGAGCATTCTGCCAAGCAAGTTCCTAATTGCTCATTTGGAGATTTTTTAAAACAGTATCCACCATTACAGTCACTACTATTAGAACACTCTTGAGAACAGTAACCATTTAAAAATGTTTTATTACAACTTAATGGTGGAAGACACCCCTCATTTGCAACACATGGATATCCAATAGTATTTGAAATAATTGTTCCAACACATCCACCATTTATACAATTCTGTCCATCTGAACACAACCCCTGTGGATTATTTGATGAACAGAGTATTGTTTGAGAGGAGTCTAAACATACTCCACCTATGCAAACTAAATGTTCAAGAGAGCAACTACCATTAATATTTGATGGAGAGCAATAATCTGTTATTTGAATACACTCTCCATCAACACAAGAGAGACCACTTGGACAAACTCCTTGAATATTTGCTTGTGAGCAAAATAGTTCTCGATCAACACATTTTCCTGCAATACACTTCTGTCTAACTGTATCAGGACACTGAAAATCGAGATTATTAATATCACACTCTTTATAAATATCTACACACACTCCATCTACACAGTAGTTATTACTTCCACTGCATTTGCCATAAGGATTTTCAATAGAGCATGTTTTTGAAAAGTCATAACAAACTCCATAAACACAAGTTTTTTCATCAGAACAATATCCAAAAGGATTCTCTTGTGAACAAATAGTACTCTCTTTTGTTATACAGGTTCCAAAATCACAAAACATTCCTTGAGGACAATTAAATGTTTCTGATTCTGGAAGGCATGCTTCACTTTTTAAAATACAACCTCCAGCAATACAAGTGTAGTTTTTATCCGGACACTCTCCTTGTGGAAACATTACAGAACATGGTGTTGATGGTCTTATATAGTTACATTTTCCATCACTATTACAGTAGTAGTTTTTGGGACAACTTCCAGACTTATTCCATGGTCTACAACTACCATCAACCTCAAAACATATTCCTTCATAGCAAACATCACCACTATTTTCACAAATACCATCTAAATTTTGAATACTACAAGGAAGAGTGTTTTTACAAACCCCTTTATCACAAATTTCACCCTCTTTAGAGCAAACACCATAAGGATTACCTCTTGTGCAATTTGCAGTTATATCATAACAACGACTATTATGACACTCAAAATTTGTTGGGCATAAAATAGCTTCTGAACACTCTAAATAACAAACTCCAGAGTAGCAAACCTCCCCCTTTTCACAACTCCCTTCGGGGTTTGAGGATGAGCACTTTTCATCTTTTTCTGTTGTGCAAGATGCAAGGAGCAGTATAAAAAGGGAGATTATCGCTTTTTTTATCATTTTTACTCTTCTTCAATAAATAATTCAACCTCTTCCGCCTTATCTTTCTCCATTTTTGCTTGAGAAAGCTCATTAGTTGTTGCTCTAAGACGTGCAGAGAAAACTTTTAGTAAACTCCATAGTAGTTTTACAGCTATTTGAGGCTCTTTTTTCATTAGTTCAAAAAATTTAGATCTCTCAACAACCATTAAATAACATGTCTCTATTGCTTTTATGGAGGCAGAACGTGGAGCATTATCAACAAGTCCCATCTCACCAAAATTACTTCCAGGAAAAAGTTCTGCAACTTGAATATCACCCTTTAAAACAGCAACTTTACCTTTAAAAAGAATAAAAAAATCTTGACCAATATCATTCTCTTTTATGATAAGCTCACCTTTTTGATATTTTCTTGTTGAGATAATGGAGTAGGCTTTAACAAGCTCATTATATGTAAGATATTGGAATACTGGTATTTTTTTCAAAATATCTAATTTTCCAGATACTTCCATCTGAATATTCTGTTGACTAATCTCTGCAATTTCAACAACAACAGCAGTTAAGTTGTCATGAGCACCACCATTAAGAACTGCTTGAACAATATTATCAACAATTGAGTTCAATGTTTCTTGAGAAGATAGATGTGATAGTAACTCTTTATCCTTAAAGTATGGATGAACACCATCACTACAAAGTAAAAATCTATCCCCTTTTGCTAATTCAAGAAAAATGATATCTGGTGGAACATACTCATAAATACCAACTGCTCTTGTTATAACATTCTTGTATGGTGAGTTTTCTGCCTCTTCCTTGGTGATTTTTCCTTGGCGAAGTTGCTCCTGAACCATTGAGTGGTCCTCTGTAAGTTGGTGTAGATGTCCTTTTCTAACAAGATAAACACGACTATCTCCAACATGTGCAACTAAACCTTTATCACCAACAACTAAAACAACAACAACTGTTGTTCCCATACCTTTTTTTGACTCATTTTGTTGAGCCTGATGAAATACCTCATAACATGCTGTTTGAATAGCATTCTCTAAAATCAAAATTGCCTCTTTGGGCTCCTCTTGATTCCCCTCAACATCATCTTGAATTGCTTTTCGGAGTAACTCTTTTTGGGATAAAATCTCTCTGCGAATAACTTTTATTGCCATCTCACTGGCAACCTCTCCTGCATTATGACCACCCATACCATCAGCAACAATAAAGAGCTTTAGATCATTATCTATTAAAAAGTTGTCTTCATTATGCTTTCTTTTCCGGCCAACATTTGTTGCTCCAAAGCTACGTAATATTGCCATTAAACCTCCAAACTGAATGCTACATTATTACATAAAAGTTGATATAAATCAATTTTTTTATAAAATCTTTAATTTAATTAGTAATATTGCAATTATAGGGGTAATATTTTAGTTTTATGAAAACAATATTAAAATTATCTTAAAGCAGAGAGTCTTTTATTAGTGAGTTGTATTAATAATCTCTTTCTGTTGGATATTTTAATAGAATAATTTTATTTTTTCCGAAGTATTGTTATAAAAAATTGAAAAAATTCACAACAAATACAGTTTTTTCTTGATTTTTATCTATTTTTTTTGTAATTTAATCATTTTTGTTTTTGAGTCAGTTGACTTTTTTTAAAATAAATGTTATAATAACAAAGTATTTTATTGGAGATATAATGACTCAAGAATACACAATTAGAGATCAGGTGGTTTGTAAGGGGCAAGGGGTTGGAGAGATTATTGATATTATTGCAAGGGATAATCTTGATTTTTATGTTTTAAAAATGTTAAACAACAAAGACATCCAAGTTATGGTTCCAACAGGAAATGACTCTGTTTTAAGAAGTCTTATTCCAAGATCAGAGGTTCCCAAAATATTCTCAATTCTAAAAGATAAAGAGCTATCTTTAACAGATGAAAGAGACAATTGGAACAAGCGACAAAGAGAATACTCCTCTAAACTTAAAAATGGCTCTATCTATGATTTAGTGGCGATTTTAAAAGATTTAAAACATTATAAAGGGAATAAAAAACTATCTTTTGGGGAGAAAAGAATTTTTGATCAAGCAAGAGATCTTCTTGTTCAAGAGATATCAATTTCAGAGCAGGTTAAAGAGGATGAAATTGGTTTATATCTTGATGAGTGTTTAAAATAGATCCTTTCACAATTTTAAAATTCCAAAAATTATTAAAACAAACTAACTATTCAACAAATAATCTATTTTTATTTAAAAAATAAAATAAACTATTGATTTGTATTGTTAATATAAAATTATTTGAGAGATTAAGTAATGAATAAAATTAAAGTTACAGCAAACAATATTTTAGGTGAATATGAAGCTCCTCCATCAAAATCACACATGTTTAGAGCATTAAATTTAGCCCTTTATAGTAAAGAGGCTATTATAAAAAATCCACTTTATAGTGATGATATTTTAAATTTGTTGAGTATTTTTGAGAAAATAGGAGTAAAAATTAATAAACAGATTGATAAAATAGAGATATCTTCAAAAAATATTCAAAATGTAAAATTTTATGATTTTAAAAACTCTGGAACAGCATTGAGATTTTTTACTGCTTTTTTGGCAGTTAATGGAGTAGAAAACGCTGTAATTACTGGTGATGAACAACTTAAAACAAGAAAAATAAAAAAATTACTAAAACCACTTGAAGAGTTAGGTTTGAAATATAATTTTATTGATGAGGAAAAAGAGATTCCATTTCAAATATCTGGAAAAATTTCAGGAGGAATTTGTTCTGTTGAGGCAGAAGACTCTCAGTATTTATCAGCTCTTTTACTAAATTTACCTTTTCTTAAAAAATCTAGTGAGATTGTTGTAAAGGATTTAAATGAAAAGCCTTATATTGATATTACTTTACATTGGTTAAAAAAAATTGCGATAAAATATAGAGTTGATAAATCTTTCTATGGTAATCCAATAATATATCCTTTTAAATTCTATTTTGATGGTGGTGAAAATATTCATAATTTTCAGGAATCAATCCCAGCAGACTACTCATCAGCATCTTTTTTTATTTTAGCTTCAATTCTTTCAGAAAAATCCTTTCCAATAAAAAATCTGGATAAAAATGATCCACAAGGAGATATATATATTCTAGATTTTCTATCTCAAATTGGTTGTCAATACATTTGGGAAGGTGATACACTATTTGTTAAAGGAGTTCCTAAAAATGGTGGAGTATTTGATTTAAATAGAGTTCCTGATTTACTACCTCCTTTAATTATATTCTCTTCACACTACCCATATAATTTTACATTTAGAAACTGTTATAGTGCTCGATTTAAAGAGTGTGATAGAATTAAAGCCTCTATTAGTTGGTTAAAACAGGTTGGTATAAATGCAGTTGAGATGATTGATGGGTTATCTTTTGAAGGTGGGATAAAAACAACTCCTCAAGAGGTATCAGGATTTAATGATCATCGTTTTATTATGGGTAGCTCACTTTTAACATTTCAAAATCAACAAACTATTGAGATAAAAGATATATCAAATATAGCTAGTTCATATCCAAAATTTTTTCAAGATTTAGAAACTCTTGGATTTGATGTAAAAAAATATTAAGCTATTTACATTTCACTTTTTTTATAAAAAACAATAATTTTATAATTTTATGAGATTAATCTAATCTGATTGTCATTTTGTAAATCCCTTGATTAGACACATTTATAAGATAAGTTCCAGCTGGAATATTTTTATACTCAACCATTTTTGGTGGAATAAAACCAATTGCCTCTTTTAATGGAAATGTTAAATCATTTGGATTATATAATTTTAGATTAAAATCATACTCACTACTATAATCAAGAGCAATAAATAGTGTTTTTCCAACACTACTTCCAGATATATATATTGAGTACCAATCCTCTGAATAGTAGCAATTTGATGATTGAGTTGAGAGATTTTCATAAATCCCAACAGTAATCTCTACTGCTTTCTCTGCTGAATTATTTAGTGGTGTTGAGAATTGATCTACATCACACTGAATAACCTCAATACATTGAAGCCCCTCCTCTCTATATCCTTCATAGCAATTACATTTTGGTCTATCATTTAGAACAACACAATCACCATGACCAGAACAACTAACCCCAACACACTCAAGATACTCAAGCTGACAACTATTAAGCGATGTATTACAACGATATTCCTCTTCACAATGCTCATTTGTTATACACTCATAACATAATCCACTTGTTGTATTACATGCGGGTTTCCCATCATCAACACAATCCTCATCTGTTTTACATCCATTATATGGTATGCAAACCTGATTTTCACAAATTTCTCCATCACTACAATCATCAGATGTTTCACAACCAGCACTATTCTCTTTACAAACCCCATTTTGTAAATCACAATGATAACCATCTGCACAATCATTATGAGAGCTACAATCAAATCTCATCTCACATCTTCCTGTTGCTTGATTACAAACATAACCTCTCTCTTCACAACCAGTTACAGAGACTCTACAATCTAAATCACCAAGAGGAGAACATATACTATTTTTACAATAAAAACCACTTATACATTCAGAATCTTTTTCACAACTACGTTCAACACAAGTACCATTTTTACAATCTTTTCCCTCTTGACAATCACTATTGGTTTCACATTTTAAAACTTGACAAATTCCATTAAGACTACATTTAAAGCCATCTCCACAATCAGAATCAAAATTGCATGATTTTTTACACTCACTATCTGTATCACACCCATATCCTGATGGGCAATCATCATTTGTTTCGCAATTTGTTAAATCATTTTTTCTGCAAACATTGTTAAAACAAACCATTCCTCTTGGGCACTCCTCAACAGATATGCAGGATATAACCTCTGGATCCTTCTCCTCATCTTTTTTTTCATCGCAACTTAATAAAGCAAATAGTAGAATAAAAAAGTAGATTAAAACTCTCATACTAATACCAAAACAATTCAATGCCATTATAATGCTTAAATAGATAAAAATCAAAATAAAAATGGTAATAAAAATAGTTAGCTCTCAAAATTTTTTCTTGAAAAAAGAAGAGAATAGTTTGGTATATCTATTTTTGATTCAAAAAATACAATATGATTTGGATTAATTCGTTCTAAATTATCTCCATAAGAGTTAAAAAATTTTGAATCTATAACAATCTCTCTTGAATCTGGTAAAAGTATATATAACAAATCAAAACTATTAAAACCATACTTAACAGAGAGTAAAAACCTATTGTTATCTTTTGCAACAACAACACCAAGAAAAACATCTGTTGATTTATATGTTGTTGAGTCAAATCTTATTGAATTTTTAATATCTCCACCCAAAAATCCCTCTGTAAACTCTCGATTTGAAAGATAATGAAGAGTTGATGTATCAATTTTTTCTGGAAATGACTCAATTGCTTTTTTATAAAAAGATACAATTCTTGCAATATAAAAAAGAGATTTCATTCTTCCCTCAATTTTAAGAGAGTCTATTTTATGTTCAAAATAGCTCTCCATAAGATTAATTCCTGTTAAATCTTTTGAATTTAGAGGATATCCATCACCTAAAATAGCTCTATTTTCATCATAAACTTTATATCTCCAACGGCAGGATTGAGCACAACCACCTCGATTTGAATCTCTATTTGCCATGAAATTTGAAAGAAGGCATTTTCCAGAGTATGAGACACACATTGCACCATGAATAAACATCTCAACCTCAACTCCAACCTCTTTTTTAATCTCTCCTGCCTCTGTAATGGATAACTCTCTTCCTGGAACAACTCTTGTTACTCCTCTATCTTTCCAAAATTTTGCAGCTTTAATATTTAGTAGGGATGATTGTGTTGATAAATGAAGATCAAAATTTAATCCATATTTCTCATAAATAAGAAAAAGTGATGGATCTGAAAATATAACTCCATCAACATTTAAACTATCTAAATCTTTCAAATAAATTGGTAGTTCTCTCAAATCTGATGATGTAAAGTAGCTATTAACAGTTACATATACTTTTTTACTATTTTGATGTGCATATTTTATAATACTCTCAAGCTCAATCATGGAGAAATTTCCTGCACCTTGCCGTAAACTCCAATATGGTCCAGCAGCATAAATTGCATCTGCACCATAAAGAAATGCAGTTTTTCCTTTCTCAAATGTTCCAGCTGGTGCTAAAATCTCTGGTTTAAAAGATTTTTTATTCATATTTATTTTCCAAAAAAACAGTAAAATAATTTAAAAAGATTTTTTATCCATATTTTATTTTCTAAAAAAAAATACAGTAAAAACAGATTTAGTTTTATCAAAGCTATAAAAAAAATACAAGCTAAATAAAAAAAAGGGGAGAAAATCTCCCCTTAAAAAATAGATATTTAATTTATTACATAATTAAATAGTTTTTATTTTTTATCTAATTTAAGCTGCAACTTCATCAGCCTCTTTTTTAACTGGACGAAGTTGAATAAAAGCTCCTGCAATAAGAACAGGAAATAGATCTAATTTTAAATCAATAGAGCTCTTCTCATCTTTGCGAAATGCAACACCAATCTCTGTATATGAGTAGAATTTTTCCCCATTTCTAAAATATGGTTTAACTAAAAAAACTTGGTACATTCTTACATCTTTTTTCATTTTAATCTCCAAAAAAGTTATGCTAAATATACAACAATGATTTTTCCAATATTTTAAAATATTATAATTCCCTTTAAAATAAGGGATTTTATAGATTTATAACTGTTTCATAAAAATATATATGTTTCAAAATGAAACAAAAATATATTTAGTATAATATATGTAATTAGGTTTTAATAAAAATGATATGATTTTTTCTAATCTTTTTATACTTTTAAAGAAGATAAATTTCATCATCTTTTATAGCAAACAATTATAATTTTTCCATTAAAATCTATTTTAGAAATTTCATCTTTCATCCAATATAAAACAGTATCTTTTTTTTTACCACCAGAGCCTGCTCCAATAAGAGGAAATGCAATGGACTTAAAACCATTATCTTTAGTAATTTTCATTGCATTATTAACTGAATTTCTAATAGAGAATTCTGATGCCATCCAAAACATATTAATTCCAGCAACATGAATAATGGCTTTAAATGGTAATTTTCCTGCTGATGTTAAAACTGCACCACCAAGAGGGATTGCTCCCTTTTTTGCAACCTCTTGAAAAGGTTTAATTCCACCATGTTTTTTTATTGCTCCTGAAACCCCTTGAGGTAATAGTAGCCACCAAGGAATTATATTTCTATTCCAAGCATTTACAATAACATCAACATTTTGCTCCAATAGATTTCCATTAACAACCACTAACTCCATTGAAATCTCCTAAATAAAATAGATAACATCAATTTTGATAAAATATTTTGATTTTTAACTATTAAAACATTAAAATAACTTGTTTACGTTTTATAGAATTGTGAATATAACTATTTTTTTATAAAATTATAATAATTCTACTTATATTTTTAGGAGTTTTTATGATTGATATGGATTTAAGCCTTTTAGCTGGTAGATTTTTTCTGTTTGGTTTTGAGGGAGTTGATATTAATTCTCTTCTTGAGAATCAACTGAAAAAAGATAAAATCTCTGGTGTTATACTATTTAAAAGAAATATAGAATCTATTGAATCTGTGAAAAAATTAAATGAAAAAATAAAAAAAACAGTTAATCACCCAATGTTTATTGGGGTAGATCAAGAGGGAGGAAGAGTTGCAAGATTAGATGAGCCATTCTATAAAACTCCATCAATGAGAGAGATTGCAAAAACAAAAACTCCTCAAGAGGCAGAAGAGATTGCTTTTATACTTGGAATAGAGTTAAAAAAACTTGGATTTAATCTTAACTTTGCTCCTGTTTTGGATATTGATTCAAATCCTAAAAATCCAGTTATTGGAGATCGCTCTTTTGGAGATAATGTAGAGATTGTTTCTCAATATGGAGTCTCATTTATCAAAGGATTTAAACGAGCTAAAGTAGCCTCTTGTGGAAAACATTTTCCTGGTCATGGAGATACACATATTGATTCACATTTAGATTTACCATTTGCAGAGGATTCACTTGAATCACTTAGA
Source organism: Anaeromyxobacter dehalogenans (assembly GCA_020718465.1). Lineage (GTDB taxonomy): Bacteria > UBP6 > JAFGXH01 > JAFGXH01 > JAFGXH01 > JAFGXH01. The sequence goes on from DYRY01000074.1 coordinate 11,171, forward strand.
AATAGAGAGTTAATTCCTTTTAAAAAAGGAATTGAGGCTGGAGTTGACTCTATTATGAGTGCACATATTCTCTTTTCCCATATTGCTCAAAATCCAGCCACACTATCTCCACTATTTCTTACTAATATATTGCGGAGTGAGTTAGGGTTTAATGGTGTTCTTTTTAGTGATGATATGAATATGAATGCAATGAAAGATAAATACTCAATTCAAGAGATGGTTTATAATGGAATTGAGGCTGGAGTTGATATATTTGTTGTATCTCATAATATAGATGATTTACAACAGGCTATGCTTGAGTATACAAAGCAACTTTTTAGTAGTAAGGAGATATCACCAGATAGAGTTTTAAAATCTTTATCAAGAGTTGATAAATTGCTTATTGATATAAATTATTAAGATTTTTTGTTAAAAAAAAGTTGATTTATCTGTTTTTTTTGTTAAAGATGAAAAGTATTTATCTGTTTTTTTGTTAAAGATGAAAAATATTTATTTTAAGGAGATTTTATGGGAAAACCACTTGAGGGAGTTAAAATTTTAGATTTAACAAGAGTTCTTGCAGGTCCTTTCTCTACAATGTTATTAAAAGAGCTTGGTGCAGAGATTATAAAAGTTGAAATGCCTGAAAAAGGTGATGATTCAAGAGGCTTTGGACCATTTAAAAACAACAAAAGTGTTTATTTTTTAAGTATTAATCATGGTAAAAAAAGTATCTCTGTAAATATGAAAAGTGAGCAGGGAAAAGAGATTATATTAGATTTAGTTGAGAAATGTGATGTTGTGATGGAGAATTTTAGTCCAGGTACAATGGAAAGACTTGGATTTGGATATGATGTTTTAAAAAAGAGAAATCCATCAATTATATATGCCTCAACATCTGGATTTGGTCATACAGGACCATTTGCAAAACGCCCCTCTTATGATATTTTAGCTCAAGCTATGGGGGGAGTTATGAGTATTACTGGATGGCCAGATTCTCCACCAACAAGAGTAGGAATGTCACTTGGTGATATTAATGCAGCACTCTATACAACAATTGGGGTGTTGGGAGCTTTGTATAGAAAACAGATGACAGGAGAGGGAGATAGAGTTGATATCTCAATGCTTGATTGTCAATTATCTATTTTAGAGAATGCACTTATTCGATATCAAGTTGATGGAGTTTCTCCAGAACCAATTGGAAATAGACATCCAACAATAACCCCATTTCAGGCATTTAAAGCAAAAGATAGATATTTTGTTCTTGGTGTTGGAAATGAGGATGTTTGGCATCGTCTCTGTATATCTCTTAATAAAGAGGAGTGGACAAAAGATCCACGTTTTGAAAAAAACATGAAAAGAACTCAAAATTTACTAGAGTTAACCTCTCTTTTAGATGAGATATTTATTGAAAAAAATGCCTCTGAATGGGTCTCTCTTTTTGAATCACATAATGTTCCATGTAGTTTAATAAATAAAGTAGAGGATCTTTTTGAGCATGAGCAGATAAAATCAAGAAATATGCTTGTAAATGTAACAGATTCTGATATAGGTGAAGTGACAATAGCAGGAAATGCAATAAAAATGGACTCAATTCCAGAGGAGAAAATAAAAAAACCTGCTCCAGAGATAGGAGAACATAATTATGAAATTCTTGAGAGATTTTTAGGTTATAATAAAGATAAAATAGACTCTTTAAAAGAGATTGGAGTTTTATAATAGTATCTTTTTTAATTTAAAATCATATTTATTTCATTTTTTATCTAAAAAACATTTTTTTTATTCAATTTTTTACTTAAATTATAAAATATTCCAAAAAGTGAAAATTCCTATTTATGTTGAATATTTTATAAAACTCTGTTAGAATAAAAGAGTTTTAAGGAGATATTTATGTTTTTAATAAATTTTTTGTTTGCTTTTACTCTTTTTCTTTGCCCTTTACATGAAGGTCATGAGCATTCCCAAGAGGAGATTGAGAATTCTCATCCATTTATGAAAATTGTAAAAGATGAAAATATTGAGATGATTAAAGATTTTATAAAAGAGAAGGGGGTTAATTTTCAAGATGGTAATGGTATAACTCCTTTAATGATATCGATTGCATTTGGAAAAGAGAAAGCATTTGATTACATAATAGCTAACAAAGCTGATATTGACAAAACAGATAATAATGGCTCAACTGCATTAATTGCTGCCTCTTTTAATGGAAATTTATCAATTTTGAAAAAATTGATAGAGAATGGAGCAAATATTAATCATCAAGATTCAAAAGGATATACAGCTCTTCTTGTTGCTTCAACAGTTGGAAAAAAAGATATTGTTGAGCTTCTTTTAAAAAATGGTGCTAACATAAATTTAGCTGATAATAATGGATATACACCAATTGTTGGTGCAATTATGCGAAAACATGTTGATGTTATCAAAACTCTTTTAACTAAAATAGATTTAAAAAAAGAGAAATCTTTAATTATATTAGCTTCAATGTTTTTAGATAAAGAAATAGTTTCTAAATTTATAGATAGTGGTGCTGATATAAATTTTTTAGATAGTCATAAGCGAAATGCCCTTTTTGCTGCAATAAATAGCAAAAATTTTGAAGTTGCTAAGTTTTTAATATCAAAAAAAATAGATTTGAACAAACAGGATTTAAATGGACACACACCACTATTTATTGCATCATTTTTGGGAGAGAAAGATTTAATATCTGATTTAATTAAAAGTGGTGCAGATAAAAATTTAAAAGATAAAACAGGAAAAACAGCATCAGATTATCTTCCAAAAGATAAAATTGAACTAAAAGAGTTGTTTTAAAGTTGGAGATTAAAATGAAAATATTAAAAAAAATTGGATTACTGTTACTATTTTTATTGCTAATGAGTTTTTCATATCAGCAGAAAAATATAAAAATTAATAATATTGATGTTATTGCTGAGATAGCAGATAGTGATGAGAAAAGAGCTTTTGGATTGATGTATCGAGAGTCACTTTGTGAAAACTGTGGTATGCTTTTTATTTTTGATGAGATTGAGATACATCATTTTTGGATGAAAAACACTCTTATATCATTAGACATGATTTTTATTAATGAGGATTATAAAGTTGTTGGAGTTGTAAAAAATACAGAACCAAAATCATTAATAAGTAGGTTTGTTAGAACTCCATCTAAATATGTTCTTGAAGTAAACAGTGGTTTTTCTGATAAATATAAAATCTCAATTGGAGATACGTTATATTTGGAATAAAACTTATAGATTTTATTCTGTTTACTCTTTTATATTGAGTATAGATTGTTTAATACTTATAATTCATAATTTTTTCTATTTGAATATTTTTGTTTTAGAAATATTTTTTTGAAAAACGTCAAAATATTTTTATTTTGGAAATATTTTTTTGA
>DYRY01000075.1 GCA_020718465.1 Anaeromyxobacter dehalogenans
GCTTTTCTATTTTTTCCCTCCTCCTTTTGCCGCTTCTGCGGCTTTTTTTTTAGTTTTCAAAAAATTAACAGATTTATAGCTAATTTATCTCAAAATAGGATTTATTTTTTATTTAATAAATGTTATACTTAAATTAGCTATTATTGATTGAGGTAGATTATGCTATTTTTTGTAGATCAAATTGATAATGATGTTGCAACTTTAGTTTTTGAAGAGCAAGAGATTAATATTCCACTCTCTTTTTTACCAAAAAATCTATCAGAAGGAGATTTTTTAGAGATTATATTTAATTTGAATAAAAAAGAGAGTAGTATTGTCAAAAGAGATGTGGAGACTTTAATTAAGGAGCTTTCCAATGAAAATACTGGAGAAGAGTTTGATATATAAAATAGTTTTTTTAATACTATTCTTAATTCAGTTATCTATTTTTGCAACAAAAATTAATATTAACACAGCATCAAAAGAGGAGTTAATAAAACTACCAGGTATTGGTGAAGTTAAAGCTGAGTCTATTATAGAGTTTAGAAAACAGAATGGTCCTTTTAAGAACATTTCTGATATTATAAAAGTCAAAGGAATTGGTGAAAAAACTTTTAATAAATTTTCAGATACTATAACAGTAGAAGATAGTAATGAGGGGTTGGATTTTACAGAACCAGAAAAAGAGGAATCATTAATGGATGTTAATGATACAGATCCAACTGGTCGATTAAATATTAATACAGCTACTCTTGAAGATTTTAAACTTTTACCTGGAATTGGTGATTCAAAAGCAGAAGTTATCATTGAACATAGAGAAAAAAATGGCAATTTTAAAGGAATTTCTGAACTTAAAAAAGTTAAAGGTATTGGTGACTCAATGTTTGAAAAAATTGCTGATTTTGTAACAGTTAAAATTAATCTTACTTGTGTTTCATCTGAAGTTTTACTAAGATTAAAAGGGATTCATACTAAATTTGTTGTTGATATTGTAAAGACTCAAAAAACTAAAAAACCTATAACTCAAAAACAGTTAAATGGGTGGATTAAAAAGTATTCAATGGGTGAATTAACCCACTTTTTTGTAATTCAATGAAAATTATTGCTGTTGCCTCTAAATTTGAGGCTGAATTTCTATTTGATATTTTTGATTTAAGATCAGATGGCTCAATCCTACCCTTAAAAAAATATAAAACAGAGATTTATAAATTAGACTCAATAAAAGATAACCTAAACAATAAAGTTTCTGCTTTTTTAACTAAAAAATTAAAAAATAGTATATTTTTAAATGATAATATAGAAAAAAAATTGGAATTAATAAATGATTTTTTACAGAATAATCGAATATATTTAGCCATTTTAGGAGTTGGTTCTATTATTTCACCTCTTTCTCTCCAAAAACTACTATCAGTTTATAATGTTGAAGAGGTTTTAATCTTAGGTAGTGCTGCATCATTTACAAATAAAAAAGGTGACACTATTTTTTGTGAAGAGTTTCTATTTGAAAAAACTCAAAATCTTCTTAAATCTTTTGAGTTTAAAGGAGAGTTTACTAAGGAGTTAACTAATTTTTGTAAAAAAAACTCCATCATAAAAGGAGTTAATAGAACTGTTTCTGATTTTATAGATATTAACTCTATTAATAAAAAATCACTTTTTTCCGATTTTAAAAATGATAACTCTCTTGATTTAGAACTTTCATATCTTGCACAAGTTTGTAAATTTAATAAAATAAAATTTCAGGCTTTTAAAGTTATAACAGATAATGGTATACCAGATTTTTCAGAAATTCGTGATATTTATAAACAAAATGAAGATAAATTATTAAATATTGTAATAAATTTTTTATGGTAATAAATCAATCTCCTCTATTCCATCTTTTGGAGTTAGTAAAATAGTTGCTTTTCTAATTGGAATATATATTGATTCAATACTCTCTAAATTTTTTAGTAAAGGGATAAAATCTATATCCTTTGTAAGTGGTATAGAGTATAAAACTGTCTCTATCATAACCTTGTTTTCTGTTTGTAGAAATTTTTTATAGTATTTGAAATCCTCTTTTTTGTATCTTTCAGCTAATATTGGAATAATTGCTTGAATATACAACTCGTCCTCTTTATATTTAATAATATTATTAACATGAAGAGTCTCTATAAAATTAAAAAAAACAGTATTGTTTTTCTCAACATTATGAAAAATCATATATTTAGCAAGTAACTCTCTTATGTTACTTGGAGTTTTTATTGAAAAAGCAATTTTTTTTGATTTTTTTGAAAGATTTTCGACAACTTTTCCTCTATTAACTATATCCTCAAGAAAATATCGAAATAGAATTCCATCCTCCAAAATTGAATTAAAAATAGAGTCTTTATCCACAAAATTAAAAAATTTGGAAACTATATAAAGATATCGGGGGGTATTTTTTTTATTTTTTATAAAATCTACTATCTCTTTTTCAACTAAAGATATATATCCTTTTTTCTCATTTTGTTGATTTAAAATTAGTTCCACTTTTTTATTATCTAAAAATAGTGATAACTCCTCTTTTGAAAAAGTTGTTGAGAATAAAAGATAAATATTTAATAGCAATACCATAATATAATCCTATTTATGTTTCTATTTTTTGCAGTTTTTATTAAAAATAGACATCTATTATTATAACATGTAAATTGATATTTTCAATTTTTTATTATTAAAAAAAAGATATATTTAATTTTTTATTGATTTTATGATTTTTTTACATGTTAGTTTTAAGAGTTTTCATTAAGTGTGTTATATATAGATTTCAATTTTTGATCTGCAAGATAAAATAGTGTTCCCTCTTTATCAACAGAACCAGCAGGAACCCCAGTTAGTAACTCAATTCCCTCCTCAATTGTATTGATTGCATAAATTGTAAAATCCCCAGATTTAATTGCTTCAACAATCTCATCTTTAAGCATTAGGTTTCTTGTATTTGCTTTTGGTATCAATATACCATTTTTAGAGAAACCTCTATGTTTACATATCTCAAAAAAGCCCTCAATTTTTTGATTAACACCTCCAATTGGTTGAATATCACCATTCTGATTAACTGCACCTGTAACAGCAAGGCGTTGTGAAATAGAAATCTCTGAAAGACTTGATAGAATTGCATATAACTCTGTTGATGATGCAGAGTCTCCATCAACATGATAATGTTGTTGCTCAAATGTTATATATGCCTCAAATGAAAGAGGTCTTTTTTGACCAAAAACACTTCCAAGATATCCTGTTAAAACCATAATCCCTTTATCATGAATCTGGCCACTCATTCTAACTTCACGCTCAATATTTAAAACACCACTCTCACCAACAAAAGTTTTTGCAGTAATTCTTGCAGGAATACCAAATTCATACTCACCTGAACTTAAAACAGTTAGAGCATTTATTTGACCAACAACATCATTTTTTGTATCAATATTAATAATATCATCTTTAATAAATCTAAGGAAAATCTCCTCCTCTTTTTTAAGACGATACTCAATTTTATCAATTGTATCTATAATCTCAATACTTGATATAACATTTTTCTTTCTGCTTCGTGCTAGATAGTCTGCCTCAATAAGAATATCAACAATTTTACTAAAATTTGTTGATAACATCATTTGGTCATCTGCCATTTTTGATGAGTACTCTATTATTTTTCCAACAGCCCCTTTATCCAGATGAAGCAAATTATCTTCTGAACATTTTGAACCTATAAAAGAGGCATATTTAGACTCATTCTCTAATGTTCTTGGAATCTCTGAGTTAAAATCAGCTTTGATTTTAAACAGTCTATCAAATCCATCATCATAAGTCATGAAAAAATCATATAATTCAGGTGCACCAACAAGAATAACTTTTATTTTAATAGGAATTGGTTGAGGTTCAATTCTAACAGATACTCTTGTTGTATGAATCATTGAGTCATCACCAATTTGAATCTCACCATTTCTGATAACTCGTTTTAACATCTCCCAAAGTCTTGGATTTTTATATAAATCAATTGCCTCTAAAACAAGATATCCACCATTTGCAAGATGAATTTTACCTGGTTTAACATTAATAAAACTAGTTACAGGTCCTAATGTTGGGTCTTCAATATACTCAATTGAGCCAAAAAGAGAGGTTATTGTTGGATTATTTTCAAAAATAACTGGTGCACCCTTCAATTTTCCATTATTAACCAAAACATTAACTCTGTAATGTTTTGTTAAATCATCTGTTGTATTATATTTTTTATAGATTTGTAAAAAATCTTCATCAATAAGAAGAGCAACAATATGTGTTGCATTATTTAGTATCTCATCTTTAACAGATTTGAGATAGTTTTTAATCTCTTTTGCAGTTTTATATTTTTCTAATAATTCAGAAAGAGAGTCTGTAATTGAGAGTTCAACAACATTTTTTAGATGTTTCTCAAGTTTTTTTCTAACATTTTTCTCAATTTTGAGAATATCACGATAGTGGGTATCAAGATACTCTGTTATTTTTTTCTGTTTTCTTTCTAAATCTTTTTTCTCCTCACTTGTTAGTTTTAGAATATCCTCTTGTGTCATTGGTTCTTTTGTTGTTGTGTTAATAGGATTTGCAATATATCCCTCTTCAGTTTTGGCAATATAAAACCCCATCTCTTCAACTTTTTTAACTAAAACATCCTCATATTCCCCCTCTTTGTTATTATATTCACCCAAAATAGAGGATCTCTCATCTTTAATCTGTTTTGACTCATAAAGTTTTGGAATCTGCAAAACAACATCATTTATAAAATGATCCATATCTTTTGCAAAAACTTTTCCACTACCTGGTTGCATAGATATGGGAATAGGTAGAGATTCATTATCAAAATTATTTACATAAACCCAATCTGTTGGAGCTGGATATTCTGCTGATTTTTTTGTTAATATAGCCTTTATTATTGAGGATTTACCACAACCTGGCTCACCAGATAAAAATAGATTAAACCCTTTTTTTTGTATATTTAAAGCTGTCTCAATTGCCTCAATTGCTCTCTCTTGACCAATTGGATTAATTTCTGAACTTAGAGATTTTGTTGTTTTAAATTGAAAATCTTTTGTGTTACAAACATTTCTCAATTGAGAAATTGGTACGATATAATTCTCTTTTGCCATATTAGTTCCCAAAAATAACTACAAATGTTATCATAAATTAGATTTAATTGCAATAAATAGAAATATTAGCAACAATGGTTTCTATTTTTTTATTTTATAATTTTATTTACTAAATTAATAGATATATAAGATATCTTGACAATATCTTTTTTATTCGATAAACTATTGTTATAATTTTATGGAGGATTATATGAAGCTAATCACAATTTTATCTATGTTTTTTCTCTCTTTTGTTATTTTTGGAGATTCAATTAATCAAGAAGATATAAAAAACTCTAATAATGATAAAATTGATATTGAAAATGAGAAAAAAGAGGAGATAAAAAAGGAAAGACAACAAGAGCGACGAGATGAAAAAAGAAGAAAAATAAGAAAAAGTGGTCCTGGATGTAAAATATAAAACTAATGTTATCCCAAATGAATAAAATTTTTTAAATATAAAGTGATAAACAGTGGATTTTAAGCCATTGAATGTAAAAGATAAACATATAGATGGAAACTCTAAAATGAAAAAAAATGTAGTAATATTAATTTTAGTTCTAATTAATTTTTCAAAGCTTTATGGAGAGCATAACTTAAATACATCCTTGGGTGGAGGTTATGATTCTCATATAGTTTTAAAAAATCTTGCAAATAAAAAAAATGCATCTCAAAAAAAAGGAGGAGTATACCTTCATACTGACTTAATATACAACTATTATGATAACTTATTTATGATTGATATTGGTAACTCAATGGATTATATACCAGATTTTAATCAATACTCAAAAATAGAACAAATGATATCAACATCAAAAAGTTTTGAATTTGAAAATTCCGATTTAACTTTTGGTTTAGCCTTAACAAATGCTTTAACAAATTTTGATGTTTTAGAGCCATATTTTATATCTGGTGCCTTTTTTGGAGAGTTTTTTTATAATTATAGTGATGAATTAATATCTATTTTTTCAGTTGGTGGAGATTACCAATATGGTTTACTTGAAACTATCTCATATTTAAAAGGATTATCTTTTTTTGCTGAAATTGGGATTTATAACTACTATGAAGACTCTAATTATCTCATGTTTTCAATAAAAACAACTATTTTTGATTATAAAAATGTTAGTTTTTCAATGGAAAATAGTGGTAGTTTAATATTAGTAGATACTCCTAATAGCTATTTATATAGTTATTTTCAAACTCGTTGGAAACATAAATTTTCAAAGCTGATTTTCAATACAGATTTGAAACTCTATCATAACTATTGGTTTAATGATGATAAATGGGATGATTCTGAAAAAACTGTAACTAAATTAAGATTAGATTATGGTTTTGAATTTTCAATATTTTTACAAATTCCAATTTTTAAAAGTATAAATTTTAAAACTACTCTATCTTATCAAAAAAATATATCAACATTAGGAGAAGAGCAGGTTGATTATATTGATTGGAACTACAATAGATATCTAATTTTTTTTATGTTTGATTATGAGATATGATTTTTTGCTTATTAATTATTTTTTTAATAGTAAAATGATTTTTTTAAGTAAATAGATTTGGAGATTTTATGACTATTTTTATAAAATTAATATTTTTAGTAGTAACAACTCTTATTATAACAGGATGTGATTCAGAGGCTAAAATAATCTATAAAGAGGAACCAGAGTGGTATAGTATTGATGAGAGTTTATATAGATCATGTCCATCCGATATGAAAGCAATTGGCAAGATATGTATTGATATTTATGAAGCATCAAAAGCTGATGCAACAGAGATATTAGAGGGAGTCAACAACTCAATTGCAATAAGTGCTCAAAATAGACAACCATGGAGAGTTAATCCTATAAACATGGAGGCTGTTAATATGTTTGATTCTGCCTGTAAGGCTGTTGGAAAAAGGCTTTGTAAAGCAGAAGAGTGGTATTTTGCTTGTGCAACTGATGAGCATAATAACTATTTTTTTGGGGATATTTTTGATAGTAAAATCTGTAATAGTGTAGATACCTATTGTGAAGATTACTGTATCAAAAATAGTATCTCTTTAGAAGAGTGTAATATTTCTGAAAATTGTGGATATAAATACTACTGTTTTTCTATTCAACCCACAGGAGTTTTTCCAAACTGTACAAATAAATATGGATTTTATGATGTTAATGGTAATGTTTGGGAAACTGTATTATCTGAAAATGACCCAAGAGGATTTGAGATAAAAGGGGGAGCCTTTAATTGTGCCTCACCATCATCAAGGTTTAATTGTATGTTTAATGCTAGTTGGAGCCAACTATATGCAGGTTTTAGATGTTGTAAAGATAGAGATAAAAAGTAGAAATATAATAGCATTAAATTATACCAATTTAAATATCTGTTTACACAATAAAAATAGAGTTGTTATCTTTTTTAATAATAAAAAATAAAACATGTTGAATTAATTTTTTGTCTACTCATCTTTTCTCCTTTCCTTTATGCACAGTTTAATATTTTTTTGGTCTAAAGATAGGGGACATTATAGAATATAATCAATAAGTTTACTTATAGACAAAATATTATTACAAAAAATAAAATTATATTGTATTTAAGAAAAATAAAACAAAATCATGTTGTTTTTAGTGATTGATTTATGATAAATAGTGTTGTTTTTCTTTTGTAGAGTAAACAATGGTAATTGTATTCATTTTAACATTTGGGGTGATTTTCTTTTTTTGGTTGGAGTATTTTCTACACATTAAACATCTAAACTCAATTAAAATTAGAGTTCATGTTAATGGTACTCGAGGGAAATCATCTGTAACACGTTTAATTGCTGCTGCTTTAAGAGCAAATGGAATTAAAACATTTGCAAAAACAACAGGAACCCTTCCAAGAATGATTCTTGATGATGAGAAAGAGTATCCAATCTATCGACCATCAAAAGCAAACATTATTGAACAGGTTAGAATTGTTACTTTTGCAGCATCAAATAATGCAGAGGCATTAGTAATTGAGTGTATGGCTCTTCAACCAAGGCTTCAATCACTTGCAGAACTAAAATTAGTAAAAGCAACACATGGGGTAATTACAAATGCAAGACCAGACCATCTTGATGTTATGGGACCAGATGAGAAAGATGTGGCTCTTGCTTTACTTGCAACAACCCCAAAACAGGGAAAACTCTTTACAGCTGAAAGGGACTATCGTGAAACATTTAAAATGGCATGTGATGATAGAAAAACCACCCTTAATATTGTTGAAGAGAGTGAGTTAAATGATATTTCAGATAAGGAGCTAGAGGGATTCTCTTATGTTGAACATAGAGAGAATATCGCATTAGCTCTAAAAATTTGCAAAGATATTGGTTTACCAAGAGATATATCCTTAGAGGGTATGATGAATGTAAAACCAGATCCAGGTGCAATGACAGAGCATAAAGTTAACTTTTTTGGAAGAGATATTGTTTTTGTAAATGGTTTTGCTGCAAATGATCCTGAATCAACAGAGAGAATTTGGAATATGGCTGTTACAAAACACTCAAATTATAGCAAAAAGATAATGATTGTTAACTGTCGTTCTGATAGACCTGATAGAACTCGACAACTTGCAGAGGTTGTAACTCAATGGAGTCCTGCAGATAACTATGTTCTTGTTGGATCAGGAACATATATTTTTGTGAAAATTGCAGTTAAATTAGGAGTTGATCCTAGAATAATTGTTAATGGTGAGGATATGAGTACTGAAAAAATTGTTGAAGAGATTTTGGGATTAATTAAAAAAAGTGCAATGGTTATGGGAATTGCAAATATTGCAGGTCCAGGATTAGAGCTTACAGCCTATTTTAAAAATAGAGCTATTCCAGAAGAGGATTAATTAAAGTTTTTTCCTATTTTTAAGGAGGAGTTGTGGATGATGTTTTAATGATTACCAATATTGTGACATTGTCAATTACAATAGGGCTAATTGTTAGCCTTATTTTTTCTGAATTTTTTGGCATAGCAGCTGGAGGTATGGTTGTCCCTGGTTATATTGCTCTATTTTTAAACAAACCTGTAGTTCTTGCTCTAACTCTTTTTGTCAGTTTCCTAACCTACTTTATTGTTCACTCTCTAAGCTCATTTATGATAATTTATGGTAGAAGACGAACTGTTTTAATGATTCTTGTTGGATTTATTCTTGGTTGGTTTATTCGTGGTATTGGAACTGTTCCGATTGGAACAACTTTATCAATTGACTTAAATGTAGTTGGTTATATTATTCCTGGTCTTGTTGCAATCTGGATTGATCGTCAGGGAGCAATTGAGACCTATTCTGCACTTATAACATCAAGTGTTATTGTGAGATTAGTTCTTCTATTAGTTGTTGGTGCGGAGGTATTATGAAAAAACTCTATTGGAAACCAGGAAAAATCTCTTGGAAAATACACTTTATAATAGCAATTATTGCAGTTGTTGGTATGATCTCTGTTGAACTTTATAAAAATAAAATAAACACTCCATACTATAATAGGAAGGTAAAGGCAGCAAGAGTTATGAAAAATGGAATGGATGTTTTAAAGGAGTATAGATTAAAAAATATTTCCTCAATTGATTTAGAGATGGATCCAATGGCATCTGGTCTTATTGGAGTTTTACTCTCCCCAATAACTAGCAATACAGGATATCACTCTGCAAAACTAACAACAATTAACCCAAATTGGGCTGCGGTTATGATTGATATGTTGATAAAAGCAGGTGTTAGAGAGGGAGATACAATTGCAACTGCATTCTCTGGATCTTTTCCATTAATGAATCTTGCCCTTTTATCTGCTGCTGAAGTTATGAAATTAAAAGTAGTAATAATAACAAGCACAGCAGGTTCAACTTGGGGTGCAAATATTCCAGGATTCTCTTGGTTGGATATGGAACATGTTCTTTATGAAAAAAGAGTTATTACAAATAGAACAGTTGCAGCCTCTATTGGTGGTTCAAAAGATAGAGGACTTGGAATGAGTAAAGAGGGACGTGATACTCTTAAAAACACAATACAAAAATATGGAATAAGATTTATTGATGCTAAAGAGGAGGCAGAAAATATTGATTTAAGAATGGATATTTATAAATCATATATGGATGATTCCAAATATGCTGCTTTTATAAATATTGGTGGTGGAACAATATCTGTTGGAAGCAGTGTTGGTAAAAAACTTTTTAAACCAGGAGTAACACTAAATCCATCTCATAAGGCATTGAGTATTGATAGTGTTATGAGTCGTTTTGGTAAAGATGGTGTTCCAATAATTCATGTTACATCTATTGAATCATTAGCTACAAAATATAAATTTCCAATAGCTCCAACAAAAATTCAAAATATTGGTGAAGGGGCCTTTTTTGTAAAATATGAGTATGATGAAAAAATTATCATTTTTACTTTACTTGCACTTATAACTCTTTTAGTAATTTTTATAAAAATGGATATTGGTTATAGAATTTTCAATACAAAGAAAGTTTCAAAAACAAGTACTCCAGGACAAATGGTTTAAAATTCCCCCAAAGGGGGATTTTTTAGACTATTTCTTCATCCATTCCCAAAAACCAAGAAATGATGACCAAAAATTTGAACTCATTTCCCCTCCTTAAAAAATTAATTGTGAATATTTTTTCAAAAAAATGTGATATTTTTTAAAACATTCACAATCTAAATATAACATATTTTTTATTTTTGTCAAGTGATATCAATGTTTTCAAAAGATAGGTTACTAATTTAGTTTTTTTATGATGAATATTAGAAGTTTTTTGTTCCAAAAACATCAATATACTTAGGAGATATAAGCCCATAAATTAATGAAGTTGGATTTTCATTAATTGTTATAACAACAACATTTGTCTGAGTTACATCAATTTTATAAATTGTTCCAGAAGATGTTTTAAGTGTTAAAACCCCTTTTGACACAACTGAATTAAAACGGATAATAACATCAACTCCACTTTGACTTAAGAGTTCTCTTTTTGTAATTGTAAACTCTGGAGTATACTCTCTTTCTGTATGCCAAATAGGAATCAAGTGATCTCCCAATAGTGTTGCAACTTTTTGTGTCCAAGCCCAAGAGTCATTATCAATTACACTAACATACCGAAATTGACCAAAAATTGGAAGTGTTAACAAATCTGATGTTGGTAGATTTGTATGTGCTGCCTTTATCACATCACCAACTAAAATTCTATCAGCAGTTGTATTAAAAGCATAACGTATAAACTCATCTATTAGCTGACTTCCACCTGCAACACCTAAACCTGTTGCAGCATCTCCAAGATAAATAACTGCTCCACCATCAGGATTTAAAATAAGTTTTTCACCAGCAGAATCATTAGCACTAAATGTTCCTGCCTGACATGCACAAGATAGAAATATTGAGGGTGTTTCATTTCTTAATGCCATTGCATCTTCACCTGTAAAGGCATTCGAACCATCCTGTTCTGTTGTTAAAAGATTAACAGAACCATGCCCTAAATGAACAACAACATTTGGATTTCCTGCATATATTTCACCATCAAATCTGCCACCATTCTCTAAAGCCCACTTCTCTTTTTGAACTGTTAATTTATATGCCCCCCAATCTGAGGATTTATCTGCATACAATTTTGTAAAGTTAAAACCAGATAAAATATCAATAGTTCTACTATCCATCTCAAAATATTGTGCAGAATCAACAGGAACAGAGGCAACTTCTGTTGCAACATTTGATAAAAGTAAAGCCTCTTTAATTCTACTTGTATCATATTGTGTTAAATAGAGTAGTAGTTTATCATAATATCCATTAAATTCAGAAACTGTTGCAACAGGAACTCTTGAAACTCCAATTTCAGGGATAAAATCAGGACTATCTCCTGTTCCAGCATATGTTCCATCACTATTACCATCCCACTCTGAAAAATCAGCATAGTAGTAATCTGTAAAGAATGATTCAGCAAAACTATAACCTAACATTGAGTTACTAAATTCATCATAAACTTCTCTTGATGGAACAATCTCAATATCTCCACCAATAAGGAGATATTTTAACCCTGTTATATTTTTTACATAGTTTTTAATAGCTTTTGGTATATCATTTCCACAAGAGTTTTGAGGACATATCTCTTCAATAGTTACAACTTCTGTTGTTGTTCCTAAAAGTGTGTGAAGAAGAGCAAGTTTTTCAAAAGATGTTTTAAGTGTAGTATCTGTTATGATAAGTGCAACTGTTGTTAAAACTGCTGGTTCTGTATATTCAACTGCCTCTGGTTTACAAAGGTGTATTTCAGAGTCACAAATTGGTCTTGCTTGATCTAAACATGGTTTATCTGGACCACAATTTCCTGGTGCTGTTTCACAAATCCCTCCATTACAGATTTGCCAAAGCTCACATCTTGGATTACATGCTTGAGAATCCTCAACACAAACATGTAAAACTGGGTCACAAAGTGGAAGTAGTTCATTTGTACAATTAGAGCTATCTTTACAAAACCCCAATTTTGTTTCACAGGTGCCATTTAAACAGTATTGCCATTCAGAACTACAAGCAGGAGAACAATCTGTTGATTCTGGAACACATTGATGTGATTCAGGGCTACAAACAGGCTTTTCTGGATTTAGGCATGGTCTTGAGTTATCACAAAAACCCTCTGCAGCCTTACAAACACCAAAATCACAAATCTCCCAATAGTTACAAACAGGATTACAACTATTTGATGCCTCTTCACAAACATGTGTTTCTGCATTGCAAACAGGTTTTGTTGCATCCCAACAATTTTCAGATGTTTCACATCGATCTGTTTTTGTGATACAAACTCCTTTTACACAACTTTGCCAATCATCACAAGCTGGTGTACAGGTTTTAACCTCTGGTTCTTTCTCTGTGTCACTTCCACAACCAATAAAAAATATTAATAAGAAAACTAAAAAAGTCCATTTCATAGAATACCCCTAAAATATACCGCTATAATTTTACTCTAAAAAATAGTTTTTTGCAATTCTTTAAAGCTCTTTAGATGAAAAAACTATTTTTGAATTTTTAATTTCAATTTTCAAAACATAATCTATTTTATCTTTTAATTTTAATAAGAGAATTACTGATTTGTTTTAATTGATTTTTTTGTTTTTTGAAAAAATATCTCTATTTTTCAGAAAAAATTGCTTGAACTCTTTTTGATTTTAGAAAATATGCAAACCATAATCCAGCCCAAATAACAGCTGAAATTAATCCAACCATACCACCTAAATGCTCTTTTGCAAAAGCTGGAAGAGTAAGAATTGAAGGAAGAATCATTCCTAAAACTCCAACAAGTAGAGTTACTCCAAGTTGAATTTTTGCAATTAAAATAGCTTTTTTAAATTTTATAACAATTGTAATAGCTACAACCAAAGCTAAAACTCCAGTTATAATATTTAAAATATTATTAATTTGAATAAATGACTTTAGTCCAGCAATTTCAGCCTCACTCATTGATTGCCCTGTTAAACCTGCAATCAGTTTAAATGCCTCAACAACCTCATCTGCATTGCTAAATTTCCAAAAAACCAAAAAAGCAGCTACAATAAAGTTTAAAATAACATAAAAAAGCAACCAACCCCTAATTTTGTTTAATGAATCACTCATAACCATCTCCTTAAATAGATAATTTTTATTATACAGATTTTTAGTTAAAAAAAAAGAGTTTTTTTTATATTTATAAGCTCTATTTTTACTTGATTTACTCTTTATAAATAGGTATTTATATTATTATTTAGTTCTTGTTTTTTGAAATTATTATTTTTATATTTTTATTTGATTGAAAATTAAAAAAATATAATATAGAATGAATAATCAACTAATTGAGGGAGATATTATGAGAAAAACTGTTTTATTACTTTCAACAATCTTTTTTTTAATGGGTTCTGTTAACTTAATGGCAAAATGTTACACTTTTAGCAATGGAGGAGAGTATCAAGCATGTGTTAAAGGGGACTCTTTTGCAGATAGAAAAGTTGCAAAAGATAACTGTTCAAAAGCAAAAGGTAGTGATTGTGGAAATGTTTCAAGCTACTCATCATCTTGTCATAGCAACTCTGGAAAATGTGTTGATGAGAATGGAAAACTATCAAGAAGTTTGAGTGGATATTGATTCCTTAATCTTTTAAAATTTACTTTAAATAATCTCATTATGCAATTTTATTAATA
>DYRY01000076.1 GCA_020718465.1 Anaeromyxobacter dehalogenans
AGATGCTAAAATCAACAAAAACAATTTTTTCATAAATCCTCCAAAAAAGATGTTATACAACTAAAAACCATTATAACACATAAATTAATATTTTTCAACTACTTCTAACATTTTTACTGTTTTTTCTCTATTTTGAACTGTTTTTTCCATAAGTTTTTTTGCATTCTCATCCTCTACACCAACATTTTGAAGAAAGTAAAGTTGAGCATCCATTGAGTTTTGAAGATTATTCAGCTCTGTTGCAATATGCTCCATCTCTCTTTTACCCTTTTGTGTTGATGCAGATATTTTAATTGTATCTATTTTTTTATCTGACATCATTGAATCAATATCTCCAGATATTTTTGTAACTTTGAATATTAATTGGTCACTTTTTTCAACACGTTTATTTAAGTTTGATATATGCCAATTAATAATCTCTAACCTTTTATTTGAATCTTCAGGCATTTTCTCCTGTTTTAAAAATGAATCAGAAGAGTCTTCACCTTTTGCTATACCTTTATCCAATCTAAAAGATGCACCATCACCATTTTCAAGAACAACAGTTTTTTTAGTTATTCCAGTTAATTCATCTGTATCAATTGATTGATCCTCTCTGTTTATTTTAGAAACATTAAACTGTAGAACACCATCATTCATAAGCATATCCATTGGGTCATCTGATACAGTTTTAGATGTTTGTTTATTAGATATCTCCTCAACTTTTGGATCTATATCAGACTCAAATGCAACTGTACCACTATTAACTTTTACAAGACTTGAACCATTTTCAGATACTGCAACACCAAAATCAGTTCCTCTAACACCACAAGTTGTTGTTGGAGTGTTTATTTTGAAAAAATCTTTTTTAGATAATTTTTTAGTAACTGAAGCCCAAACTCTACCACTTAAAAGTGTTAATGATTTTGAGTTATCACTAGCAATATTGTTGTCAATTTTTAGGGTAGAGTTTGAGTATACAACTATTTTGGATTTATCATTAAACTCTACAACAACTTTTGAATCCCTAATTGTTCTAATAAAATCACCCTCATTTACAGCTATTGATGTTTCAACTTTTTTAAAATCAGAATCGCCTTTTCTAATAAAAGCTGTTCCTGAAAATTCAACAATATTACCTTCAATAGCCCCTTGAGAAAACAGAATAAAGGGCATTAAAAATATACTTATAATAACTTTTTTCATTTTTAAACCTCTAATGAAAATTCATAAAACATTAGACACTATTTTTATAAAATTATTTAATAATTTCACAAAAAAAATAAAAAATAAAGATAAAAAATTTTTATCTCTTAATTTTAGGATATTATAGTCTATTTATAATTAATTTTCCACAAATAATTTAGAAAATTTAATCTTCATCTCTTTTTTGTAAAGCTTTAGACATTCCAACAATTCTTATATCTGGCCTTACAACTGTTTGGCAAAACCCCTTTTTATTTATTCTTGGAAATGCCCCAAAAAATGCTCTTAATAGAGTTTGACCTGTTGTAACCTCTATAGATATATTATATTTTAAAATAAAATCAATTTTGTTAAATTTTATTCATATATTTTATTAGTTTGTTGTTTTTTTATTAAAATTTTTGTAAATTTGTTTTTTATGTTGAGGTTTTTAAAATGAATATGATTCTTTTAAATGAAAGCGATTTCAAATTTAATTCTGATGTAACTATTTTTGATAGAAGAGTGGATTATATAAAAACAGTTCATAAAGCTGAAGTTGGAGCAATTTTAAAAGTCGGTGTTTTAAATGGTAAAATTGGTATTGGAGAGATTGTATATATTGATGATAGCTCTATAAAATTTAAAGTTGAGCTTCAAAAAAATCCACCTTTAAAAAATAATTCCATTTTAGCAGTTGCTTTACCTCGTCCAAAAGTTGTAAAAAAAATTTTACAACTTGGAGTTGCTGGAGGATTTTCAAAAATTATCTTTTTTAAAAGTTGGAGTGTTGATAAAAGCTACTGGAGTTCACCTATTTTAGATAAAGATGAGATAAATAAAGAGCTTCAGTTTGCTCTTGAACAGAGTGTTGATACAGTATTTCCAGATGTTGAGATTTATAAAGCCTTTAAACCTTTTGCTGAAGATATTGTTCCAGAGCTTTTAAAAAACAGAGATGGCTATCTATTTCATCCAAATGAAAAATCTGGAAAAATAGAAAAAATATCAGATTCAATACTCTTTTTTGGTCCAGAAAGGGGATTCATACAGTATGAAGTGGAGTTTTTAAACTCAAAAGGAGTAAAAACTTTATCAATGGGAGAACGAATTTTAAAAGTTGAACAGGCTGTTGGGGCTTTATTAGGATTTAATATTTTTTCTTAAAAAAATAAAAATCAAATTAACTTTAGTTCACCTATTTTAGTAATATCATAGTATGGATTCTCATTTTTTAGTTTAAATAGATATTCAGATACTTTAATGTTTTTAATTGCATAGTTTGGTGATATCTCAGAAAATGGCTCCATAACAAAAATCCGTTTAAGCATCTGTTTATGAGGAATTGTTAATCTATAATCACTAATCATAAAATTTTCATAAAGAAGAATATCAATATCTAATGTTCTATCTCCCCAAACAACCTCTTGCTCTCTTCTTCTACCTAAAGATGTCTCTATTGTATGAATGAAATGTAACATTTGATATGGAGTTAAGTCAGTTTTACCCTTTAAAACTAGATTTATATATGGATTTGTTCCTGCTCCAACAGGCTCCGTTTCATATTTTGATGATATTTTGATAATATCAACTTTTTTTTTTAAAGCATTAATAGCATTTTTTATGAAATGTTCTCTCTCTCCAATATTAGAACCTAAAGATAGATAACAAGTAAAAATTTTATTAACAAGTTTCTTATTTTGAATCAATTTTGACTCCTAAAAATCTAAATAAAACTACTCTATTAAAAAACTCAAATAAAGAGTTCTTATAAGTTTACATAATATATAAACAAATTAATATTAAAAACTAATTTTCAGAACTATTTGGGATTTCAGTTTTTAATGGATCACTATTTTCAGACTCCTCTTTTTTTAAATCTACTCTATTTTTAATCCATTTATCTATTTTTAAGTCTCCATCCTCATCAATACCAACTCTATCAAGATTTCCAGAGATGTAGTATAAAAAATAGTCCTCCTGACCATCACCAGTTTTATCCTTTGTTATTTTTTTTAGAGTTCCATTTGGATTATAGTAATAAATTTTAAAAGGTTTTATTTCTGAATCCACAGTTAAATCCTCTTTTATAGGTTTTTTAGTAAACTCCTCTATTTTAACAACACTATTTCCCTCATAATATCTGATAGACTCAATTAATCCATCACTATCTTTATCAAGATACTCTTTTTCAATATTACCTTGAGGAGTATAGAACTTAATATAATTTATATTGTTGTCAAATGTTAAATCAATCTCTCTTCTAACAAAAACTCTTTTTGTTTGATCTCCATCTGTAATGTTTTGATAGATTTTCCACATATCAGTAATACCATCTTGATTTACATCAAAACGTTCAACCATTGGGTCATCCTCTTTATATCTCAAATCTTTTGTTTTTTCATGTTTTACAACTTTTTTAGATTGAATAAAGTCATCTTTTTTCTCAACCTCTTTTGTTGTACAACTATAAAAAAGAGTAATAAAAAAAATTAAGATATATGCTCTCATTAAACCTCATAAAAATCAACAAAAAAACAGTAACTTTATATTTTTATTATTTTTTTTAAGTAAAAAAATAATAAAGTTTATTTTAAAACAACATCAACTCTTTCAGCTCTCTCTTTCCAACTCTGTATTTGACCTTCATCAGGAATAAATGGAGTAAATTTATAGATTTTATTAGCCTCTTCAAGTTTTGGAAGTAACTCTTTAATTTCAGCCTTTTTTAATTTTGAGATAGAACGAATATTTACTTGATAAAATAGCATTGCTGTTGTTGGACCAATCCCATTGATTCTCATTAAATCACATAGTGAAGTCCAATATTGAACTTTTTCAAGAGAAAGTTTGAACTTTTTTGAAAAATCAACTCTCATTCTTGATGTTTGATTTTCTAATAAAAACTGATCTGTTGTTTTTATGTCAGACTCTTTTAAAAGCTCTATTGTTTCTACTTTTATATCTAAAATATCAGAGATATCCTCAAGATGATATCCAGCAGATAATAGTGAAAAGCAGAAAAAAAACATTAATATTTTCATTTTTTAATCCTATTTATAAAAACAGTTTTTTCTAACTGTAAGCAAAAAAATTAAAAGTAAATACTATTTTTTACTGAACAACACCATAATATATTTTAACAAAACTTCCAGCTTGTGGACAAACACCAGTCTCTTCTGGAAAAAGTATTTTTAAACACTCAACTTCACCATCTTGATTTTCACCACAAGCAACTTTATCAAGATATTGAGATAGATTTGTCTGTTCTGCAAAAGGTTTTGTTCTATTCTCTCTACAGATATTTAGTAAATCTGTTGGAGTCATTGTCCCTGAATACTCTGCTTTAAGTGTATATGTCCAAGGATTCCCCAAAGATGTCTCCTCATTTAAACCAATTGGAAGCGTTTGACCATTTGGTGCAGATATTTTGATGATAAGATTACATGGATCATCTGTTTTACTTTGAAGATTATATTCACATTTTGCATCTGCAAGTTTTGCACCAATAAGAGATAGTGGTGTTCCAAAATCTTGTAAACATATTGGATAGCCATAAACATCTTTTGAACCTCTTGATTCAAGCTCTCTTCCAAATCTTATATATCTTCTACCTGGTGTTGCAACAGATGATTTATCTGAATATGTTGCAGATTGTTGCTCAATACAAGAACCACCAGAACAGATTTTTCCTGCAGGACAAGACCCATCTAATTTTGTTGGAGAGCAGGTATCTGGAATACATTTAACACCCTTATCTGTTATATCACAATGTTGATTCTCTGGGCAATAACCATGAAGATAAAGTTCTGAACATGGATTATTTACATCAACAAAAGGGATTCTATTTGGAACTCCAGCATCATTATTATAACATGTTGTAAAAAGGTCTGAGGTTGCACACCCATTTTGAGCTCCAGTACTGCAAGAACAGATCTCTTCAACCTCATTACTACAACTATAAACATCATTTAAAAGCTCTGGAGATATACTTTGATTTTCATATTTACAGTTAAGAAATGGGTATGGAGTTGAGACTTGAGATGTTCCTGTTCCCATATCATTAATCGCACCTGTCCAACAACTCTCTGGACCCACAATTGATGCAAAACCAACTTTTGCAGGATTCCCACCCTTTAAATCTATAAGAAAATCTACATACTCACTAATTGCTCTAACTTTCTTTTGTGATGTTAAAAGTTCATACTGTTCAACACAATCGCCTGGATTTGTTATATGTAGATTTTCAGCATCTTCTGTTAATCCTGTTGAACAATCATCCTCATCAGTTATTACAATAACCATTAGTTTTGCATCAGAACGTAAAAAACCAGCATTCTCATTACTCATTCTCTCTTCTGAAAATGTTTGATAAAGAACATCAAGACCACGCTCGATAACTGCTCCAGCACTTCCAACACATTTAATTGTATTAGAGAGATATTCACTTATATTTTCATTATCTGTATTTGTTAAGAATCGTCGATTCATTCTACTATTACAACTATTTGCATTAAATGAGGAAGTTCCTGGTTCACCAGGATTTACTTCTACTATTTGCTGTAAACGACCATCCTCAAAGTTTTCAACTTGAGCTAAACGAGGTCCATTTAATCTTTGAGCCTCTGCATTATTTGCAATAGAGATTGTTACAACACCAACTTGATATTTAGTTTTCTCACTTTTAGCTTTTAGTTTTTGCATAAATTTTTCAATATTATTTGCAATTTTTCTCTGTTCCTCAAGCATAGATCCAGAGTTGTCAACAATAAAGAGAATATCAACAACAACCTCCTCTCCACCTGCTAATTCATACTCATCAACTTTTTGAGAAACTGATGTTAAACCAAGTTGTTGAAGTGGATGGTCCTGACAACCAAGCAAAAGAATAAAAAAAGTTGCTATAACATAAATAAGCTTTTTCATCTCTACTCACCAAAAATCACAGTTCATTATAATGTATTTAAAAACTATTGTCAATAAATGGCTTTAAATTAAAAGTGGAGTTTAATTTTTTTTCTTTTTAAAAAATAAAAAAGTAAAATAATAAGCCCAATATATGGTGTATATTTTCCAAACATTTCATAAAAAGTTCTTCCTTTTAGGATTGGAATTTTATAAAGCATCTCTCCTTTTTCATAAAGTGGTAGCTCCTTTTTAATTATTCCCATTGAGTCTATAATTGCAGAACGCCCTGTATTTGTTGCTCTTACAAGATATCTACGATGTTCAATTGTTCTAAATAGTGCAATCATTTTATGAAGGTCTGCAGCGACACTCTCTAAAAACCAAGCATCATTCGTTAAATTTAGATATATATTTGGTTTATTTTTAGCTACTTTATTGCCAAATGACTCAATAATATCCTCATAACATATAAATATTCCAAAAGAGGCTCTATCTTTTAGTATAAATGGAGTTATCTCCTTACCTGGTGTTATATTTCCCACCATTTTAATGATTTTTTTTAGTGATGGAAAAGTTTCTGAAAATGGCATATACTCTCCAAATGCTAAAAGATACTGTTTATGATAAAGAGCTAAAATATCCTCATTTTTATCAATAAAAATTGCAGTATTAAACCACTTAAAATCTCTCATCTGCTTCACACTAAAATCTTTTTCATAAGTCAATCCACCAAAAATAACAGGAACTTCAAGATTAGGAGCAACAAATCCCTTTAGAGATTTTCTATCTGTTTGAAATGGTGCAACCATTGAAGATTCTGGCCAAACAATTAGCTCTGCTCCCTGCTCTTTTAACCGAAAAGAGGCATCATGAAACTTTAAAGTGTTCTCTCGATGTTGTCTTGAGTCCCTTTTTTCAAATATTCCTATATTTGCCTGAACAACCCCAATATCAATTTTATCACTTTTTGCCTCTTTATTTTTATGTATTTGAATTGATACAACTCCATAAATTAAAACAACAACAATAAGTGATGTTATATAAACTATTGGAGTTTTATTTTTATCTCTTATCAAAATATAAATAGAATATGAAAAAGATATCATTACAAAACTTAAAAAAGATATACCAAATATATCAACAATCTGAATAAATGGATAGAATAGATATTGTGTGTTTCCAATTGTCCAATTAAATAGCATTGGGGTGAAAAACTCTAAAACAGCATATAATAGTGGTACAACTATAAAATGGCTCTCTTTTAGATTAAATTTTTTGTATAACCAGAAAAACAGACCATATCTCACCCCTTGAACAAATGATAGTAAGATATATAAAATAATAGAGATAACAGTTGGAAGCCCTCCAAAAACTTTGATTGTTCCAATTAACCAAACAAAAGCATGAAGATTTATCACTGTTCCCATTGTAAAACCAAACCACATTGAGTGTTTGGGTGATTTATTCTCAATATAGTAAAATGCAGGGATAAAAGAGAACCAAGCTAATGGGAAAAAATCTAATGGAGGTGCAGAACAGGATATTAAAAAGGCTGATACAGATGAAAATATAATAAATATTGCTATTTTTTTCATAACATCCCCAAAATAAACTCTATCTTTTATCAAATAAAGAGATAATAATCAATATCCTAAAAAATTTTTATATATTAACTTATAAAAAAGTCTGTTTATTATTAAAAAATAGTAAGTTTATTTACTTATATTTTATTATTACAATTAATTTTCAATAGATTTTATAGCTAAAATCTGTTATTTTAATTTTTTTTAACTTTAATTAATATCAATAAGGAGAAAAAAATGGAGATTCATAACCAACAACTTTATCCAGAAATAACAAGACTGATAACAACAGGCCATACTTTTTGTGTTGCAACAATTGTTGATGCAACACCAGGAACACCAGGAAGAACTGGTTTTAAATTGGTTTATTTAGAAACAGGAGATACTAAAGGTACTGTTGGTGGTGGAGAGCTTGAGTTTAAAATTGTTGAGATTTGTTCTCAAGTTATGAAAACAAATGAGAGTCAATATGTTGAATTTCATTTGGCAGAGGATTTAGGAATGGCTTGTGGTGGAGAGGTTAGAGTTTTTATAGAGTATTTTGCTCCAATGAAAACAGCCTATCTTTTTGGTGCAGGACATATGGGCAGAAGTCTCTCCCCAATGCTAAAATCTATTGGTTTTAAAGTTGTAGTTATTGATAATAGACCAGAGTATGCAATCTCTGAAGAGATTCCATCAGCTGATTCTGTTTTATGCACAGATTATCTAACATTTGCAGAGAGTTTTGAACCTAATGAGAGTGATAGTGTTGTTATTTTTACTTATGGTCACCAATATGATTATGATATAATAAATATTGTTTGTAAAAGAGGATTAAAGCTTAAATATGTTGGTTTAATTGGCTCTAAAAGTAAAGTCAGACTTCTTTTGGACAAAATAAAATCTTTTGAGTATCCAAATGGGGTTGTTAACTCTATCTACTCTCCTATTGGTTTAAATATTGCAACAAGAACAACTCCAGAGATAGCTCTTGCAATTGCAGCAGAGATGTTAGCAGTTTATAATGGAGTTCAAAAAGTTGATTTTATGAAAAATAAGTAAAAAATCATATAGAAAAATCTTTTTTTTGACTTTATTATTTAAAAAAAATAGAAAAATTATTTTTTTGTCTTTATTATTTTAAAAAAAATGGAAAAATTATTTTTTTTGTCTTTATTATTTTAAAAAAAAATGGAAAAATTATTTTTTTGTCTTTATTATTTTAAAAAAAATGGAAAAATTATTTTTTTGTCTTTATTATTTTAAAAAAAAATGGAAAAATTATTTTTTTGTCTATTTTTACAAAATTATAATTGCTTGATTTTTAATATTTTAATATCTGAAACTGGTCTATCTCCTGGTTTTGTTTTTGTGTTTGATATTTTATCAACAACATCCATACCATCAATAACTTCACCAAATACTGTATAATCTCCATCTAAATGAGGAACACCTCCAATAGTTGTATAGGCCTCTTTTTGGTGCTTTTTAAGGGAGAAGTTTTGGTCTCTTTTGAACATTTTTAATCTATTTTCAAACTCATCAAGCTCTTTTGTGTTATATTTTTTTCCTGTTACAATATAAAATTGTGAACCACTTGATTTTTTTTCTGGATTCATCATATCAGGCATTCTTGCAGCAGCAAGAACCCCTTTTTTATGAATTAATTTGGGATTAAATTCAGAATCAATTGTATATCCAGGTCCACCTTTTCCAAGTTGTTGCTCTGAAGTAGCATTTTTTGAATCAGGGTCTCCTGTTTGAATCATAAAATCTTTTATAACTCTATGAAATAAAATGTTTTCATAAAACTTCTCATTTGCCAATTTTATAAAATTCTCTTTATGTTTTGGTGTTTCATTATAGAGTTTAACTTTTATATTTCCCTCTGTTGTTTCTATTAAAAAAGTTGAAAACTTCTCTTTTGTTTGACAACTAAACATAAAAATAAAAAGAAAAAAGATTGATAGTTTTTTCATAAAATCCCCCAAAATAAAAATTTTATACTCTATGTTACAAAAAAAATCAATTATATAAAATAAAAATAGCATAAAAACTTGCAAAAATAAAAAAAAACTTTGTAACATTAAAATCGGGAGTTAAAGTAATTTATTAAAAAATTTTATAACTATTTTTAGGATTAAAAGAGTTTAAAATCATATCCATTTAGGAGGGATAATTTCAAAATTTATGGTTCTTAAAAAATTTTAGATTAATTGTTTTTATGGTTTTTAAACAATTTTAAAATAACTAATTAATAAATCAGTTTTAATTATAATTAGAATTTAATTAATTTTACTTATTAATATATAAATAAAAATTAATAGACTTATTTTAAATCAAAAAATATTATATTATCTAATAAAAATAATAATTTTTTTAATAAAATTATCTATAGTTATATTATTTTTGTAAAAATATAAAAAAATAATAAGAAAAAATAGTTATTTTATTACTTTTTTTAAAAGAATAGTTGAAACAAAAAAAAAATTATGCTATCTTTTTTTAGCTATTAAGTTTATTGTGGAGGGAAAAGTATGGAGCACAGAGGACAAGTCATAAGAGAGAATATTTCTAAAATTATTTCAAAACATGGAATAGGAAGAGAGTATCTTCTACCTGTTTTGAATGAAGCAGATGCACTTTATGGTTATATTAATGAAAATGTATTGGTAGAAATTAGTGAACAGATGGATATTCCTATTGGTGAAATTCATGGAGTTATGAGTTTTTACTCTTTTTTAAATTCAGAGAAACAGGGTAAATATGTTATTAGACTTTGCAAAACAATAAGTTGTGATATGGCTAACAAAAATAGAATTGAGAAAGTTCTTGAAAAAGAGCTTGAGATTAAGTTTGGCCAAACAACAGATGATGGAAAATTTAGCCTTCTTCATACAAATTGTATTGGTATGTGTGATCAAGGACCTGCTATGCTTGTTAATGATAAAGTTTATGCGAAGTTAACACCAGAAAAAGTTTTTGAAATAATAGAGAACTATAGGGGAGGGAAGTTATAATGAAAGTTAAAGAGATTGTATTAGGACCTCATGTATTGGGGAGTGGCTTAGAGAAAGCATTAGAGATTACCCCTTATGAAGTTATTCTTGAAATTAAAGATTCAAAAATTAAAGGTAGAGGTGGTGCAGGCTTTCCAACAGGTTTAAAATGGCAATTTGCAGCAAATGAAGCAGAACCAACAAAATTTGTTATATGTAATGCTGATGAGGGTGAACCAGGAACATTTAAAGATAGAATTCTTTTAACGGATCATCCATATAAAGTTCTTGAGGGAATGGTTATTGCAGGTTATGCAATTGGTGCAAAACAGGGATTTATCTATCTTCGTGGTGAATATAACTATCTCAGAAAACATATTCAAAATCATATTGATAGTATGAAAGAGAAGGGATTTCTTGGTGAAAAAATTATGGGAAAAGATTTCTCTTTCAATATTGAAATTAGAATGGGTGCTGGAGCATATGTTTGTGGAGAGGAGTTTGCACTTATAGAATCAATGAATGGTTATAGAGGTGAACCACATAACAAACCTCCATTCCCAACTCAACAGGGATATCTAAGAAAACCCACAATAGTTAATAATGTTGAAACATTTTGTAAAGTCAACTTTATTATCTCAAAAGGGGCTAATTGGATAAGAGAGTATGGAACAGAGTTATCAACAGGAACAAAACTTTTCTCTGTTTCTGGGGATGTTAAAAATCCAGGTCTTTATGAGTTTGAGCTTGGTATAACTGTTAATCAACTTCTTAAAGAGGTTGGTGCAGAGGATGCAAAAGCAGTTCAAGTTGGAGGAGCATCTGGGATTAATGTTGCAAGAAAAGATTTTAACAAAACCATATCTTATGAGACTTTACCTCCAGGTGGTTCTATAATTGTTTTTGGACCAAATAGAGATATGTTACCTGCCTTAAAAAATTTTATGGAGTTTTTTGTTGAGGAGTCTTGTGGTCAATGTACACCTTGTAGAGAGGGAAATTATAGACTTTTAGAGGGAATTGAGATGCTTGAAAAAGGAGAATGCTCAGTTCGTTATCTTAAAGAGTTGATAACTCTCTCTGAAGTTATGAAAGACTCTTCAAAATGTGGTTTAGGTCAATCTTCTCCCAACTGTTTTCTAACAATAATAGAGAACTTTAGAGATGAGATTTTATACAGATAGGTTTTGGCTAACTCTTTATCTATGAGGTAAAAAAATGACAGATATGGTTAAAGTAACAATAGATGGAAAACCATTTGAAGTAAAAAAAGGGATAACAATATTAGAAGCTACGAAATTGGCAGGAATTAAAATTCCAACACTTTGCTATCATCCTGATCTTGATGTTGCAGGAATTTGTAGAAT
This sequence comes from Anaeromyxobacter dehalogenans, assembly GCA_020718465.1. GTDB lineage: Bacteria > UBP6 > JAFGXH01 > JAFGXH01 > JAFGXH01 > JAFGXH01. The sequence goes on from DYRY01000076.1 coordinate 12,004, forward strand.
CTGTGTTGTTGAAGTTGAGGGAATGAGAACACTTCAGGCCGCTTGTGCATACCCAATAACATTCCCAATGGATATTAAAACAAACACATCTAGAGTTCGCAAAGCAAGAAGAGTTAACTTAGACCTTATGCTTGCAGAACATTATGGTGATTGTTACACTTGTGTTCGTAATGGAAAATGTGAATTGCAGTCATTAGCATCAGAGTATGGTGTTGATAGATATCGTTATCCAACTGTAACAAAACCTAAATATGCAATTGACTACTCATCATTCTCAATTGTACGTGATCAAAACAAATGTATTCATTGCAAAAGATGTATTAGAACTTGCATTGATTTACAACAAGTAAGTGCTCTTGAAACAGCAAATAAAGGTCATGATATTGAGATTCAAGCAGCATTAAACAAACCAATTGGAGAGGTTGTTTGTATTAACTGTGGTCAATGTATTAATCGTTGTCCAACAGGTGCTTTAAGAGTTAAAGATGCTGGTGATTTTATTTGGGATGATATTGAAAATCCAGATAAATATGTTATTATTCAAACAGCACCATCCCCAAGAGCTGCTATTGGTGAAGAGTTTGGATATCCTGCTGGAACAACTGTTACAAAAAAACTTAATGCAGCCCTAAAAAGAATGGGATTTAATGCTGTTTTAGATACAAACTTTACTGCTGACCTTACAATTATTGAAGAGGGACATGAACTTTTAGAGAGACTTCATAAAGTAGTTGTAGAGGGAGATGCTTCAATAAAAGTTCCAATGTTTACTTCATGTTCACCAGGTTGGGTAAAGTATATTGAACATTACTATCCAGAGTATTTAGGGCATCTTTCAACATGTAAAAGTCCACAACAGATGTTCGGGGCACTTTTAAAAACATATTATGCTCAGAAAATGGGAATTGATCCAGAAAAAATGGTTGTTGTTGCTCTTATGCCATGTTCTGCTAAAAAATTTGAATGTAATAGACCAGAGATGACAGATAGTGGCTTTAAAGATGTTGATTATGGTTTAACAACTCGTGAAATGGCAGTTATGATTAAGGAGAGTGGAATTCATCTTAAAGATATGCCAGATGAAGATTTTGATAATCCAATTGGTCATGGTTCTGGTGCAGGTATGATTTTTGGTGCAACTGGTGGTGTTATGGAGGCAGCAATTAGAACTGTTTATGAGGTTGTTACAGGCAGAAAAGTTCCATTTGATGGTCTAAATGTAACTCCTGTTAGAGGTATGGAGGGAATTAAAGAGGCATCTCTTTTAATTGAAAACACAGTTGAGGCATTTAGATGGCTTGAGGGAGTAACATTAAAAGTTGCTGTGGCTCATGGAACTGCAAATGCTAAAAAATTGATGGAAAAACTTAAAAAAGGTGAACTTGAATACCATTTTATAGAGGTTATGGCTTGTCCTGGTGGTTGTTTGGGTGGAGGTGGTCAACCAATTCCAACAACCCCAGAGATTCGTGAGGCAAGAGCAAGAGCAATATATGCAGAAGACATGAGTACAGAGATTAGAACATCTCATGAAAATGAGCTTGTTAATCAGTTGTATAAAGATTTTTTAATTAAACCTCTTGGTCATAAATCACATAAACTTCTCCATACACACTATACTCCACGAGGAAAATATTTTATTCCTGATGGAAAATAGTAGCATTTTTATAATCTAGTACCAATTTAAACATCTATTCCTTCTTTAATATCCTATATTTCTTCTCCCCAACCTCCATGATGTAGTGATGGGAGTTACTAAATTATATTTAATTATTTGTATTTTAAAAAGAAAATATACAAAACATCAACTATTATTTATTATTAATTATCTATTTTAAATAAAAATAGAATCAATATTTATATTTTTTATTTTCATGATAACAAAAATGATTTGAATCATGTAGTGTCGGTGAGTTTTTCTGTAGTGACGGCATGTAAAAACTCCGTAACGGCATGTAAAAACTCCGTAACGGCATGTAAAA
>DYRY01000077.1 GCA_020718465.1 Anaeromyxobacter dehalogenans
GATTTTTTTAATCTTTTTAATATTTATATTTTATAGGAGTATGTATGAAAAAAATGATGCTTTTTTTAGTTTTTTACTGTTTTTCTCTTTTATCTTTTGAGTTAAAAGTTGGATTAACAAAAGATTATCTTCAATTTAAAAATGAGAACGAGATTATTTCAAGAGATTTTGGAGTCTCAATTGCTGCTGTTTATAGTTTTAATTTAATTGATTCATTATGTCTTAATATTGAGAATCAAATCACTATAAACTGGAATCAATTTGGAAAATATCCAGATACAGGAGTTATATATAATAGTGAAGCAACACCTGCTTTTAATTTAGAGTTACCAATTTATTTAAATTATCAAATAAACTCATACAATCAAATACATCTTGGATTATCATTTGTAAATCTTGGTTTTAGTATAGCAACAGCAAAGATTTATAACCCAGAGAATAAACCAATTCTTGATTTTGATATTAATATGTTTTTTATTAATCCATTAATTGGCTATAAAGTATCTATAAATAGTATATCATTTGAATTAAGATTTAATTATGGATTAAGGTCAATTTATAGCAATAAAGATGGCGTTTTATATCATAAATTTGATTTTCTATTTGGATATATATTTTAAAAAATAGATTAAATCTGAAAGATTTTAAATAATTATTAAAAATCCTTTGCTTTTATGCTCTTTTAGTAATTTATCTCTTTAAAATGATAAACAACTTGATTCACATTTCCTGCTCCAATTGATACAACCCTCTCACCTCCATTCAGAATAGATTTAAGATTCTCAATTGCCTTCTCTTTTGTCTCTGCAAACTCTAAATATTTATGATTCTTCTCCAAAAGAGTATTAAATATATCTTTTGCTGTGGCTCCATATATAAACTCTTCAGATGCTCCATACTCTTTTAAAACTATTAAGTTAGGAATTTTAGATAATACATCTGTAAACTCATGAAAACTATCTCTTGTTCTTGTATAGCGATGTGGTTGAAATATAACAACTAATTTTTCTGGAAGAGTTAGAAGTGTTGAAACTAAAGCCTCTATCTCTTTAGGATGATGAGCATAATCATCGTAAAATGAGATATTTTTTGTTTCTGAATAATAAATTCTCTCCATTCTTCTTTTAATTCCTAAAAAATCGGAGAAATTTGGAACATTAATATTTAAAATAGAGAAAAGTAAAGCAACTGCTCCACCATTAAGAGCATTATAATCACCAATTAGTGGAAAAGAGATCTCTTTATTTATATTGCTAAGAGATATTGAATTACTATTTGCTAATTTTTTACTCAATAACTTTAGTTTTAATGGTGAATTATCTATTTTTTCAATAGTAATATCGGAATTATCATTAAATCCAAATGAGATATTTGGAGATTCAAAATATTTTGAAATCTCTCTTAAATTTTGAGAATCATAACCCCAAATAACAAATTTAGAACTATTTGCAAACTGAACAACTGCCTCTTTAAGTTTATCAAAACTTCCATAATAATCTAAATGCTCTGGATCTAAATTTGTAATTACGGCAATCTCTGGTTTTAAATAAAGAAAACTTCCATCACTCTCATCACTCTCTGTTACAAAAAATTCACTCTCAGATATATGTGAATTTTTTTTAAAATTTGGTAATATACCACCAATATTAAAAGATATTAAATCAAATATTTTACTCATTCCAAATGCAATAAGAGATGATGTTGTTGTTTTTCCATGACTTCCTGCAACTGCAACTAATCGATATTTATTTGCAATTATAGACAAAAAAGCTCCTCTTGATAGAAGTTTAATTTCCCTTTTTTTTGCCTCAATTGTCTCCTCATTCTCCTTTACTGCAGAGGTTTTTACAACTAAATCAACTGTTTGGGTAATATTCTCTTTTTTATGTGAATAAAAAATCTCAATTCCCTCTTTTTCAAGCTCAACAGTTAATTCCGATTTAGTTGAATCAGAACCAGAAATTTTAATCCCCTTTTGATTACATATTCTTGCAAGTGCACTTACACCAATTCCACCAATTCCAATAAAAAAGATATGTTTATATGGAAGAAAATCTATATCCAACATAAAAGTCCTCAATTATAATGAAAAAACAAAAAAGATATTTACTCAAATCAATAAAATTAAAAAAATAACTAAAATCTTAATTTTATTTTTATTTTAAATTCTGCTAAATATTTGATTTCATATAAAATCAAAGAATCTCCTCTATTTTTGAGTAAATTCCATCAAAACTACCATTCGACATTATTAAAATAAGGTCGTTTGATTTCACAATATCTTTTAAATATGGTAAAATTTGAATACCATTCTCAAAAACCTCACACTCAACTCCAGTTTTTATAATCCCTTTTTTTAACTCATCTATTTTTAATAGATTTTCATCTGGTATTAATCTATGATGTTTGGGGGTTGTTAAACAAACAATTGAAGCCTCTTGAAATGCCTCAATATAGTAATCAAAAAATATATTTTGTCTACTTGTATTACTTCTTGGCTCAAAAAGAGCAATAACTCTTTTTTTTGGATATCTCATTTTAAGAGCAGATATAGTCTCTCTTATTGCTGTTGGATGATGAGCAAAATCATCAATAACAATAATACCATTTTTATTAATAATCTCCTCTTGTCTTCTTTTGGGTGGAATAAATGAGTCAAAACCATCCTGTATTTTTGATAAATCAGATGTAAAACATGCTGTTGCTCCAATAGCTGCAAGTGCATTTAAAATATTATGTTTTCCAGAAAGTCCCATTGAAAACTCATAATCTTTTCCAAAAATTTTAGCAGAGAAATAGGTTTTTCCTTTTTTTGAAAAAAAACTATAACAATATATTTGTGATGATGGATTAAAACCGTAAGATATTAATCTTGCTTTTACATCCCTAAAAAGAGAGTTTACTCCCGATATCCCATCCCAATATATTAATGCTCCATCCTCTGGAATCATTGAGGCAAAGCGATAAAAAACAGCTCTTAGTTGAAAAATATCTTTATAAATATCGGCATGATCAAACTCTAGAGATGTTAACACACCAACTTTTGGCATATAGTGGCTAAATTTTGGTGTTTTATCAAAAAAAGCGGTATCATACTCATCTCCCTCTAAAACAAAAGGAGTTCCCTCTGTTGTTAAGGCAGCATTAACACCATAATTTTGATGAACACCACCAATAATAAATGATGGATTAAGATTAATTGAGTGTAGAAGTGTTGTTAATAGTGATGATGTTGTTGTTTTCCCATGTGTTCCTGCTACAACAACAGGAGTATATTTAGGAAGAATCTCTTTTTTCAGAAATTCAGGAACAGAGCTATAAGGAATACCTCTCTTTATAATCTCATCCATCTCTGGGTGACCACTTGATATAACATTTCCTACAAGAACAAGCTCGATATCAGATGTTATGTTCTCAATAGAGTATCCCTCAAAAATAGTGATGTTATGTTCTGCTAATTTATCAGACATTGGTGGATATATTTTTTGGTCACTTCCTCCAACTTTATAACCACAATTTTTTAGCATAATTGCAACTCCCCCCATAAGAGTTCCACCAATTCCCAAAATATAGATATAAGAGCCTTTTTTCATATCAAATCCTTATAAATCTGTTTATCTAAAAAAAATAGAGTTTCAACTCTATTTATAAAACATCTCTATTCTTTCAAAAAAATTAATTAAAATTCAATTTTTTTCTATATTCATAGAGAAAAATTTATATATCCTCTATATTTCTCTTTTCTTTATAAACATTATTATATAATTCAGAATCTAGTCGTTTAAGAATTGATTGTTTTTGACGCTCTTTATAAAGAGAGTGGGCATTTTCACCTTTCTCATTATTTTCTGCAGTTTTTTCATCAATAATCTGAACCTCTGCAAGCATATATATAAAGTAGGCATAGTTTGCAAAGGAGCGATTATCTGGTAAAACTAAAAGATCATCAATTCTAATTGGAATATCAACAATAAAATTTAATACTTTGTAACTAGGTCCAGAGAACTCATTATCACCATAAGGAATATTAGCTAAACTTTTATCTTCTCTGTTTTTATCTAATTCTATTATATTTATGAGGTTGTTTTTAGTCTCATTTGGAATAACATAGTTATATGGAAATAGATTATTAAAACAGTAGTGAAGAATAGGAATAATCTCCTCTTTTGTTTTGGTTATAATTCTAAAACGGATTCTATCAAAAATTTTTGCAACAATACCCTCTTTTTTTGATAAAAATTTACTAATTATTGAGTTTCTCTCTTTAAAACTCCACTCAAATTTAAACTCTGGAAATCCATTATCTCTCATTTTTTGAATATGAGTAGTAACTTTCTCCTTAACTTTCTCCATTAATACAGAGTGTTGAATAGAGACTCTATTTATTAAATCTTGCGAATCAATATGACTAATAATATTCATCACTTTTAAAATAACACAAGCCATTTTTGTATCACTAGATTTTATATCAGATGAGGCTAATAAAAATAGTTCAATAATCTTTTTATTTTGAAAATATGGTGAAGTTTTAATATCATAAATCTGTTTTAGGTAGTCAATTGCATTTTGATAAATAAAATTAAGTCTCCTTAAATCCCTTGGAGATTCAACATCAAACTCATTAAGTTTTAAAAAAGAGATAACCTCCTCTACTGTTTTAAAATGTAATCTATGCCAATCAAGAATAGACTCTCCAGATAAAACCGATTTAATAGTCTCTTTATCTTTTATATCAAGTGTTGTAAAAAAACTATCAGAACTATTTTGATACATAAAACTCTAAAACAAAATAAAATATATTATATATTATTAAGATATCAAAATTCAATATATCTTTTTAAAAAATATAAACTATTCATTAAAATAAAAATAGCTGTTTTTTAGTTTTGTTTTTAAAAAATAAGAAATCAGATTGAACAATACAGAAAATTATTTGATTATATTTTATTATAAATCTCAATATATAGTTCAGCAGATTTTTCCCAAGAGGAGTCATAACTCATTGCATTTTTAACAAGTTTTTTCCATAATTTTGGCTTATTATATATATCTAAAGCCTCTTTTAGTTTCTCAACAATAGCATCTCCACTATAGTTATAAAATTTAAAACCATTTCCATCACCTGTTTCAGGATTAAAATTTGTAATAGAGTCCTCTAAACCACCAGTTCCTCTAACAAGTGGAATAGTTCCATATTTTAGAGAGTAGAATTGATTTAAACCACAAGGCTCATAACGTGATGGCATTAAAAAAATATCAGCTCCTCCCTCTATTAAATGTGCAATTTGATTATCATAGTTAATCATTACTCCAACTTTATTTCCATATTTTTCAGAGAGTGTTTTAAACATCTCCTCATATTTTTTTTGCCCCATACCTAAAACAACAATATTCACATCAAGAGCTAAAATATCATCAAATGCAGCCTGAATAATATCCATTCCTTTCTGCTCTACTAATCTTGTAACAACTCCAATTAGTGCTCTTTTTGTTGCTCTTCTATTAAGTAAAAACTTTTCTAAAACTGCTTTTTTATTTACAGTTTTACCTTTTAAATCCTCTTTAGAAAAATTTTTAACAAGAGATTTATCTGTTTCGGGATTCCACTCAACTTCATCAATTCCATTAAGTATTCCAACTATTTTATCTTTATGCTCTTGTAGAACTCCAAACAACCCCTCTCCAAGCTCTGGAGTTTGAATCTCTTTAGCATAAGTTGGGCTAACTGTAGTTATGAAATCAGCAAACTCAATACCTGCTTTAAGAAAATTAAATTTTCCATAAAACTCAAATGGTCCACCTTGATAGAAATAGTCATATGAAAGTCCTGCAATTTTTATCTCAACACTTTCATGAATCCCCTGATATGCACTTCCAAGATTATGAATTGTTAAAACCGATTTACTGTTTTCAAACGCTTTTTCAGAGTGATATACTGTTTTAAGATATGGAGCAATAAGAGCGGTATGGCTGTCATTAATATGAAGAGTATCAAATCTAAAACTCTCATCATTTTCACCAAGAGTTTTGCACACCTCCATTATTGCTTTTGAGAAAAAAATATCTCTAATATGATTATCCATAAAACCATGACCATCTTTATCTGTATAAACACCATCTCTTCCAAAAAGATACTCATTAGCAATAAAATAGATATCTATATCACTATACTTTGTTGTAAAAAGATCAATTTCATAACTATTTTCACCTAATATAATAGATATTGTTTTCCAATTTTTAACTTTTTTTATTTTATGAGATTTTAAATCAATCTGTTTATAAAGTGGGAGAAAAACAGAGAGTTTAACCCCTTTTTTTTGAAGTGCAATAGGAAGTGAACCTGAAACATCTCCTAAACCACCAACTTTTGCAAAAGGAACCATTTCAGTTGTAATAAATGCAACTTTTTTCATAACAAACCCCTGACTATTCAATAAACCGATATCATATTTTATTTAAAAAGTCCAACATTTTTCACAAAATATACTAATTTTAATTAAAATATATATTTTTTGATAAGATTTTATTATTGTGAAGTGAGAGATTTTCATAATTTTTAAATTTTATACAAATTTGGTTTAATTTAATTGTCATTACTCTTTCTTTTAATATTATCATATATTTATAAACTCTTTTGTATTATAATAAAATAGATTTCTAATAAAAAATTTAAAATTTAAATGGTGAGTATGATAGTAGTTTTTATATTTTTTTCAATATTCTCTTTAAATAAGAATATTTTGTAAAAAGATTTTAAATAATATTCTTTTATGTTGAAAGATTTTCACTTCTTGTTATAATCAAAATCCATCACTTTGGAGTTTAAAATGAAGAAATTAGTTTTTTTAATCTTAACAGCACTACTTTTCTCTTGTGGAGGAGATGAAAATAGTGATCCTTCAAATCCTTGTGAACCAAATCCATGTCTAAACAGTATTCCTCATAGAACAGTTTGTGTTGAAAAAGATGGTGGTTCTGGATTCATTTGTGATTGTGAAGCAGGATTTATTAAAAATGGTAATGCATGTACTGAAGAGGTTACTTGTGAAACCCCTTGTAATGAGTGGGAATATTGTAATGGAGATGGTTGGTGTGAGATATCTGCTGGAAGATGCTACAACAACTCTCAATGTAACGATGGTTATGCTTGTGGTGATGATCACTACTGTTTTGAGATTCCAGATCCTTGTGATAATGTAGATTGTGGAGAGTTAGGAACATGTGTATCAAATAATAATATGACATATTGCAAATGTCCAGATGGTTATGGATATATTGATGGTGGTTGTATTGAAATAAATGAGATTAATGGTGTTGTTCAATGTGGTGAATCACAACCAATTGCAAATGCAACATGTGTTGCAGATGGAAAAACAACTGGAAAAGGGATGTTAATAAAGGGGAATATTTTAACTGAAGAGAAAGTATATCAAGGTGGAGAGATTCTATTTTCTGAAAATGGAATAATTCTCTGTGTTGGTTGTGATTGCTCCTCTCATTCAGCTGCTTCTGAAGCCTCCTTATTAAATTGTTCTGGAGCCTCTATTTCTCCAGCATTAATTAATGCTCATGATCATATAACATATACTCAAAATGCACCTAAAAATTGGGGAACAGAGCGTTATGAACACCGTCATGATTGGAGAAAAGGGTTAAGAGGTCATACTAAAATATCCGCATCTGGTAGTGCAACAGCAGACCAACAAGCTTGGGGAGAGCTTCGACATGTTATGTCTGGAGTTACAGTTCTTGCTGGTTCTGGTGGAGCAAAAGGTTATCTTAGAAATGTTGATAAAGGTGGAGTACTAAATGAGGGTGGTTCCATGGGAGTTGTAAAATATGAAACTTTTCCTTTAGGTGATAGTAATGGAACTCTTTTAGCATCTGGTTGTGGATATCCTTCAATAGATACAGAGTCTGTTTTAAATAGTAGCTGTTATCTTCCTCATGTTTCAGAGGGAATTGATGTTCAGGCAAGAAATGAGTTTCTCTGTTTAAGTGGTCAACAGACAGGAGGAAAAGATTTAACAAAATCAAATGCAGCTTTTATTCATGCTGTTGGATTTAAAGCAGAGGATGGAAAAAAACTTGCAGATAGAGGTACTGCAATGATTTGGTCACCAAGATCTAATATCTCTCTTTATGGAAATACTGCACCAGTAACAATGTTTAATCGATTAGGTGTTACAATTGGTTTAGGAACCGATTGGACTCCATCAGGTTCAATGAATATGCTAAGAGAGCTTCAATGTGCATCATTTTTAAATAACTACTACTATAATCACCATTTTTCATATAAAGATATTTGGAAAATGGCAACAGTTTCAAATGCACGAGCTTTACAAATAGCGTCTGCAATTGGTGATTTAAAAGTTGGACTTCTTGCTGATATAGCAATTTTTGATGGAAGAGATTTTACAGACTCTTATGAGGCTGTTGTTGAAGCAGATTTAAAAAATGTTGCTCTTGTAATAAGAGGTGGAAAACCTATATATGGTGATAGTTTGATAATGTCTAAAGTTCCAAAAGGACAAACTGGATGTGAAGCATTGGTTTGGAAAGGGACAAATGTTTGTGGAAAAGATAAAACGGTTTGTGTTCAATCAGAAATTAGTAAAACTTTTGCACAACTTATAACTGCAAATAGCTCTGCTTATGGTTTATTTTTCTGTGATACCCCAAGTGGAGAGCCAACTTGTATTCCAACCAGACAGGGAGAGTATACTGTTTCAACAGGAAGTGATGCTGATAGTGATGGAGTTTTAGATAATATTGATAATTGTCCAAACTTTTTTAATCCAATTAGACCATTAGATAATGGAGTTCAAGCAGACTCTGATAATGATAATGTTGGTGATTGGTGTGATGAGTGTCCTCTTCAATTAGGTACAGCTCAAAACAATGGATGTCCTCAATAATCTATATATTAATAAAAAATACCAAAAATTAAAATATCTATCTATTTAGCACATCTAAATCCAAGAGATGGAGATGCAATATTTTCTAAAGATGTTCCATTGAATGAGATTGAAAACATTTTTGAGTAGTGAATACTCCAACCACCACCTTTTATAATTTTATAACTCTCTTTTGATGTTGATGTCCACTCCCAAACATTTCCAATTAGGTCGTATATTTGATAAATAGAGGCTCCTAACTCTTTCGAACCAACTTTAGATGTACTATTTGTTCCACAACCTTTGGAGTTCTCAAATATATTTGCAAATCTGCAATTTAAACCACTATCACCCCAAGGATATACAATACTCTCCACTCCTCTTGCTGATTTTTCCCACTCTATTGAGGTTGGAAGACGTTTACCTTTCCATTGGCAATATTGCTCTGCCTGTAAGTATGTTATACAATTTATTGGATGTTCTAATTTTAAACTATTATTAAAATTACAAAGAGAATCTTGAGTAGTTGATGTTGCTTCACTACAAACTCCACTATCAACACACTCTTTATATTGAAACACTGTTACTTCATATCTATCAATCTCAAAATTACTAACAAAAACCTCTCCTAAAACCTCATCATCTAAGGAACAACTCTGTTTTTCAGATAGACACCCTTTAGTAAATTTTCCTCCCTCAATAAAAGACATCCCTTCCGATTTTGGAATACATATATTCTCTTTATTCATATAGTATCCATTTCCACAAATAGTGCATTGTTCTCCAGAATAACCAGTTTCACATTGGCAAACTTTTTCAACACAGTTTCCATAAAGACATGGGTCAATATTACAATCAAATTCATCTTTTTTCCCTTGAGATTCACTACAAGAGATAAAAATAGAGAATAAAAATATATAGATTATTAATTTTAAAGTTAAATACTCAGATGTTGTATTCATTATATCTCTCTATTAAAGTATACTATTTAGTATAACTAAATAATTTTTTAATTTCATTTAATTTCCTAAAAATTAGTGTTTTATATTTGGTTATTAAATATAAATTATTAAAACAAAAAATATATAACAATCAAAAAGATATAACATATATTTAAAATATGTCAACTACATATTAAATAAAAAACAAAAAAATATATATAATTATTTTTTTCTGTAAATATGTTTTTTTTTCTTGACAAGTAGTATCTAAATATGTATAACTAATCCTGTCGATGAGTCATTAGCTCAGCAGGTAGAGCACCTGACTTTTAATCAGGGTGTCGAGGGTTCAAATCCCACATGACTCATAAAGATCCCATCGTCTAGCCCGGTCAGGACACTGGCCTTTCACGCCGGCGACACGGGTTCAAATCCCGTTGGGATCGCTAGGGAAAGCCCTTCTTTGGAAGGGCTTTTTTTTTTATCCAAAATCACAAATTATTTAAAAATATAATGATAAAATCTACAAAATATAGTAGTTTTCTGAATCAATTAAAAAAGAACAATATTGAAAATAGTGAATCAAAGCTATATTGGCTTTTAGAAGAGAACTATTCAGAAGATATTTTTAATGAAAAATTTTGTAGACTACTAAATAATGAGCCTCTTCAGTATATTCTTGGATATTGGGAGTTTTATGGATATAGTTTTTTTGTAAATCCATCAGTCCTTATTCCACGCCCAGAAACAGAGGAGCTTATTGAGTCTATTCTAAATATTTTCTCAAAAAAAATTGATTATTTTAATGAAAAAAGGGTTATTGTAGATTTATGTACTGGTTCTGGTATAATTATAATAACACTATTTTTAGAGTTAAAAAAACTTTTAGCAAAAAAATATTTTGAAAACATAACATTTATTGCAACAGATATATCACAAGATGCACTTTTAGTTGCTAAAAAAAATTCAGAAAAATTAACAGATAACTCCATAATTTTTTATCAAAGTGATCTTTTTGATTTTACTAATAAAAATAAATATATAAAAATAGATGATTTTAATAAAGATAGTAATAATTCAAATAAAAAAAATATAATTTATGATAATAAACAGTTTTTTAGTGAAAAAATTGATATTTTAGTATCAAATCCACCATATATATCAATTGATGATTTCAAAAATCTATCAGAAGATGTCAAAAAAGAGCCACAAATAGCTTTAACAGATGGATTTGATGGTCTCTCAATTATAAAAAAGATTATAGATTACTCAATTTTTAATCAAATTGATTATCTTTTTATGGAGATTGGATATAATCAGAGAGAGTCATTAGAGAACTATTTAGAAGAACTCTTAAAAGAAAAAAGTAAAAACTCTTTATTAAAATATGACAATTTTAACAAATTAAATGATTTATCTGAAAATAATTTGAATAAACAGAGTTATAATTTTAGTATAAAAAAAGATATCTCAAATAATGATAGAATCTTTTTTATGGAAAATTTTTTTTGTTCATGATTTTTAACTATGATTTTTTTGATTTGTAATAGGATTTTTTCATGATTTTTAACTATGATAGTGCAAATGCACACTACAAACTACTTGATGACTCAATTAGGACTGTTTTTTACAGAAAAGCAATTAATCAATATGTTAAAAATGGTGATATTGTTGCTGATTTAGGTTGTGGAACAGGAATATTATCCCTTTTTGCAACTAAAGCAGGTGCAAAAAAAGTTTATGCTATTGATATAGCAGATATTATTAAAACAGCAGAAAAAACTGCAAAAAAAAATGAAATTAATAATATTGAATTTATTCAAAAAGATATGTTTGATGTTGAAATAGAGCCAATTGATGCTATTATTCAAGAGCAGATTGGTTCATTTTTTTGGGATGAAGATATGATTTTAAAAGTATCTCATTTTAGAGATAGATTTTTAAAGCCAAATGGAGTTATTCTTCCAAGTAAACTATCCCTTTATCTTGTTCCAATATATCTTGAATCAGAATTAGAAAGAAGCATTAAGTATTGGAAAAATGAGCCCTATGGATTCAATATGAATCAATTTGCCATTTTAGATTTAAAACAGAACACTTTCCACAACAAAACAAAATTACTAAACAGAAATGATAAAGTAGTATATATTGACACTCCTCAAAAAGTGGCAGATATAGATTTTTATACAATTAATCCAAAAGAGCCACTTCCACTTATAGAAAAGGAGTTTTATCTCTCTAAAGGAGATTTTTTCTCTGGCTTGATGGGATATTTCAACTTAGATTTTGGTAATGAACTCTCATTTAACTCCGATTATAAAGAGTGTAATAATTGGAGTCAATTTTTTATGAGTTTTGATTTTACAACTAAAATAGAAAGAGATTCAATTTTAAAGTTAACATTTCAACCATCTATTAAAAAAGATGATTGGGTATACTTTTTTGATATTAAAGCAGTGAAGTAGTTAAAAAAATATTTTTTGAAAGGCTTTATTTTTTCTTTAAGATAAAATTCTTTAATAATTTTTATTTTACTGAAAAAGATTTTTAGTGACTTTTATTTAATTATTTTTTTTAAAATAGAGCTTTAATGAAATTTTTTATCATTAAATTAGTTTTATACTTACCACTTGTATGGATATATTATGTTTGTATGGCCACATTTAACAAAAACTGTAAAATGGATTGTTATTATAAATTCAGCAATATGGCTTTTAGAGGTTTTATTTTTAAGAACAAAATGGGGAGCTTTTTTATATAATTTTTTTCTTGTTCCTGGTGAAGTTGTAGATGGAAAAATTTGGCAACTTATAACATACTCCATATTTCACTCACCAAATATGGTTCTTCATCTTATTCTCAATATGCTTATTTTATGGATGTTTTCAGAATCTTTAGAGAAGCGTTGGGGAAGAAAAAAATTTTTAATTTTTTACTTAATTGCTGCTTTTGTTGGTGGTATATTTGCTTTTTTAGAGGGAATGTTTATTATTGCATCACATCAATGGGTACCAACAATTGGAGCTTCAGCATCTGTTTTTGCAATAACAGCAGCTTTTGCTTTAACATTTCCTGAAAAAACTATATATCTTATATTTTTTCCAATGAAAGCTAAATATCTATTATATATAGATTTAGGAGTTATTCTTTTAAGCTATCTCTCATTAGGAAACTCCTCTGTTTCAGATGCAGCTCATCTTGGGGGAATATTCACTGCCTTTATTTTCACAAAAATTCCTTGGAATCTCTATTTTAGAAAAAAATATAGATTAAAACGGGTTAAATAGGTTAAAAATGGAGAGACGACAGTTTTTAAAAATAGTTTCACTATCTTTATTTTCCCTTTTTTTTATGAAAAAAAGTTGCAAAGCTAATAGTGTTAAAAATACTCAAAAAAATCTAAACACAAAAACCAATGAATCTAATAATAGTATAGATTTTTATAAATTTATTTAATCTGCTTAATAAATAATAATATCTAAAAAACTCTGCTCTTATTGTAGAAAAAAAATATTAATTTGATTTTACAATGATTTAATTAAGAGAAATAGTATTAAATTAGCACTATTCAACAGAAACATCTATTGTATAACTTCCTTCACCTTCAAAAGGTGTTACATTGATATAATATGTTCCAGCTGTTTCAACTGTATACTGAATAAACTCATCAGGATCATTATATTCTGATTCTGCAACAATAAAATCCCAATTAGTTCCATTTGTTAAATAAAGGTCAAAATCATTTAAATCATAATTATTAAGAGTCATTGTAATAACATCACCCACTTCAAGTTGAATTTTGAAAAAATCCTCATTTTTACCACAAGCAGTATTAGTTGCACTATATGGAGCTGTTATTAATGTTGCAGTTTCAAATGAGTTTCCAATTGAATCATCAATACAACTATTTTGCTCTTCAACACAAATCCCATTATCACAAACAGGTTTTGCAGAGTCTGTACAATCAGCACT
>DYRY01000078.1 GCA_020718465.1 Anaeromyxobacter dehalogenans
AGAGGGATTTAGGGAGAGGGTTCTTTAAAAAAAATATAAAAAAAACTCTTTTTATCACTTTTTTTAAGTTATGCAAGATATCTAATAAATAAAAAAACATAGAACTTTAGATTACTATTATAACTCTAATTTTTTCATAACAGTTTGAATATCAATCCAAGTCTCTCTTTTATACTCTGGGTATCTTAGAAGATATGATGGATGATATGTTGCTAATGTTGGATATTGATGATCTTTATCAAGTATAAAGTTAAAAAACTGTCCCCTATACTTTGTTATAGAGGCATATTTTGGAAAAAAAGTTTTTAAGGCAATTGCCCCAAGTAGAACAACAACTTCAGGATTAATTAATCGAATCTGTTCATAAAGATAGTTGATACAACTCATAATCTCAATGTGTTCTGGATTCCTATTTTGTGGAGGTCTACATTTAACAATATTTGTTATATAAACCTCTTCTCTCTTTATTTTCATACCTTTTTCGATAATATCTGTTAATAGATTACCTGCTTTTCCAACAAATGGTCTACCTAAAAGATCTTCATTCTCTCCAGGTCCCTCTCCAATAAACATGATTCTAACTGATTTAATACTACCTTCACCAAAAACACTGTTTTTTCTTGTTTTAAACAGGGTACATTTGGTACATTTATGAACCTCTTGTTCTAAATCATAAAGTTCTTGAAGTATTGATGATTTTTTTGTTTTTTCACTATTTATCTCATCAAAATATAGATTATTTGAGATTTTTAAACTTTCCTCTTTTTTTTGATTGAAAATATCAATCTCATAAACATTGCTATTTTGATTTAGTTCAACTAAAATATCAGCTGTATTTTTTCTCTCTATACTTTTTTTGAGTGAAAAAAGTGGTAACTCACTTTTTTTATATAAAAAATTGGGTTGATTATCAAAAAAAGATATATTTTTCTCAACCTCTTTAATTGATAGATATATTAAATCTTTAAGTTTCAAAATATCTCCAAAATAGAACACCACAATATTAACATAATTTTAATAATGATTCACTATTTTTTATGAATTAGATTATTTATTCTTTTACAAAAAACAGAGTTTTATTTTGTTATAAAATTAAAAAAGTAGTGATGTTGTTAGTGCAAAATAACCATAATCACTATCAAAATTAAAAGATAATCCAATTTCACCAATAACAAAAGAGCCATCAGACATTACAATTCCATAACAAAACCCAAACAAATCATAATTAAGTTATTATAGTTGAAATTAAAAAAAAATATTATTTATTGTAAATCTATTTTTTTGTTGTGAAATAATATTATTCTAGTTTATTCTATAGAAAATTAACTATAACTATTAAGTTGAAAATAGTTACAAAATATTATAGGATTATCAATAATTTTTATTAAAATAAAAATTATTATATTGAAGATTTTATAGGAGTTAAAATGGGGAAAGCAGTTGCATTAACAGGAATAAAACCAACAGGAACACCACATATAGGAAACTATTTGGGAGCAATTAAACCAGCTTTAGAGCTTGTAAATAGCTATGATGCAAGATATTTTATTGCTGATTATCATGCACTAAACACAATGAAAGATCCAAAGGAGTTAAAACGCTTAACATTAGAGATTGCTGCAACTTGGCTTGCATTTGGTTTAGAACCAGAAAATACTCTTTTTTATCGACAATCAAGAGTTCCTCAAACATTTGAATTAACAACTTTTTTAAGTGCATTCACTCCAAAAGGTTTCATGAATAGAGCCCATGCATATAAAGCAATTGTTGCACAAAATATTCAAGATGAAAGAGATTCAGATGATGGTGTAAATATGGGACTTTATACATATCCTATACTAATGGCAGCAGATATTCTTCTTTTTGATACAGATATTGTTCCTGTAGGAAAAGATCAAAAACAACACATTGAGATAGCAGCTGATATTGCTCAAACAATTAATTATCACTATCAAAAAGAGATATTAAGAGTTCCTAAACCACTTATTCAGGAATCAACAGAGCTTATTTTAGGTTTAGATGGTAGAAAAATGAGTAAAAGTTACCAAAATGTTATTCCTCTTTTTGCAACATCAAAAAATTTAAGAAAAATAGTTATGAAAATTGTAACTAATTCACAAGCTGTTGAGGAACCAAAAGATCCAAATATCTGTACAATATTCACACTATTTAAACTTTTTTCAAATGAAGTAGAGCAGAATGAGTTAAGAGAGAGATATCTTGCTGGTGGAATGGGTTGGGGTCATGCAAAAGAGGCTCTTTTTGAAAAAATGGATCTATTTTTATCACCATTTAGAGATAAATATAATCAATTTATTCAAGAACCATCTCTTATTGAAAAATATCTACTCGAAGGGGAGAAAAAAGGGAGAGATATTGCTGAAAATACAATGAATAGAGTTCGCAAAATCGCAGGAATTTACTAAAAATAGTCTGATTTTTTTAGATTTTTTCAAATATAAACAAAAAATAGTCTGATTTATTAACTTTTATCTCTTTTTTATATCATATATAATATGTGTTTTTTGGTTGTAATATGAATGATGATATTAGTGATGCCAAATTAATTGAGGGAGTTAAAAAATATGATAAAAAAAGTGGAGAGAGACTTTTTTTAAAATATAATCAGCAGATTTTTGTATTTATATACTCAAGACACTCAAATAGAGATACAGCAAAAGATTTAACTCAACAGACATTTTTAAGAGCATTTCAGAATCTTAATCAACTTAAAGAGCCTGATAGGTTTAAATCTTGGTTGTATATGATTGCAAAGAACTCACTATTTCAACACTATATAAAAAATAGACATAAAGATGTGGATTTTTCAGAGATGGAGCCATTTTTATATCATGAAAAGGATAGTGATGATTACTTTACGGATGATTTAAAGTCTAAATTTGAGAGTGCACTTATAAATTTATCAGAGCAACAGAGAGATATTGTTTCAATGAGAATTTTTTTAGAGCTTAAATTTTTTGAGATTGCTCAAAAAATGGGAATAACAGAGAATCATGCGAAAGTTGCTTTTCATAATGGAATAAAAAAGCTTAAAGAGGTTTGGGAGGATTAAAATGGATAAATTAACAGATATAGAACAAAAAGAGATGTTTGAATCAGTTTGGAGTGGATATTCTAAAAAAGAGTCATTTTTTAAAAGCCACTATAATGTAATACTATCAATTGCGGCTGTATTATTTATGAGTTTAGCTTTTATACTATTTAATAGTAATTCAACAAATAAAGATAGCGAAGAATCAATAATAATCACAACTCTTGAGGATAGTTTTTGGCAAGATCAATACTCAAATGAGGAGGAACTTCTTGCATCTTTCAATGATTCTGATATTGATGCTATATTATTAACCATGAATTAAAGTTTTAAAAATTATTTTTTTTATTTAAAATTAAAAAGATTTTTTATTACTTTTGGCCTTTTTATTATTTTCTGTAAATATATTATCTCTCTCATCACTTTTATGTTTTTTAAGAGTAGATAACATTTTTTCATCAAAATTCCACTTTGCAAATTGAATTGGAAGATTTTTATAAATATCTAAATGATTAATATTAGCCCCTTTTGATATAAGATATTCAACTGCATGATATTGTCTGTTTTGTACTGCAAAAAATAGAGCTGTTTGTTGGTAATGAGAAACATCCTCTATATTTGCTCCATTTTCAAGTAAAATTTCAATAACAGAGATATTTCCAAACCAAGAGGCAATAATTAAAGGGGTAATTCCTTTTTTACTTTTTATATTGGGGGAGATTTTTTTATCTATAATAAGTTTCTCAATTAGATCATCTCTATCCAAGGCAGATGCAAAGTGTAGTAATGATATCTCATCAATAAGCTCATTTGGAGATATTGTAATTATTTTTGAACAATACTTTGCTTTTTCACCAACATAACTACAAGATAAATCAAAATCATTTCGTCTATATTGATATCTTGAGTATTTTGAGTAGCTACTATTTAATTTCTCAACAATAACAGCAAAATTAAGCAAACTTATATACTTATCAAGAGTACTATTTCCAATTTTTATTAAAAAATTATAATCTCCAGAAATTTTTTCAATCACTTTATCAAAATACTCTGAATTAGAGAGAGTTTTAAAACTATACTCTATGGCAAAATTATCAATACTTTCACCATTTTTAACAATAAATTTATCAAACATCGTACTATTTTCTAACTCATGTTTTCTACTATACTTTGATAGATAAAGTGGAAAACTTGCTTGATTTATAAGTGTTGGATCTAATTTTAGTAAATAATCTATCACTTTTGGATCTGCTTGATAATAAAGTGCATAAATAATAATTGAGCTTCCATTTGGTTCATTTTTAATCTCAAAAGGAACACCTTTATCCAATAAAAATTTAAAAATTTTATAAGAATGTAGTGAATGATATATTGCTTCAACATCAAAATAACCTTTTTTTTCTTGAAATAGTCTAAAGTTATCTTTTTTATCAATATCAATTAGTTCCGCTAATAAATCGAAATACTCTTTTGAGAGATTTTCATCACTATAACTATTTTGAAGAGTGGATTTGATAATATTAATCCCATTCCAACCAGTTTCTAAATTAGCTCCATTTTTTACCAAAAGAAGAGCTATATTATAATCTTTTTCATTAATCGTCATCATAAGTGGAGAGAGCCCTTTTTTTGTTTTATAACTTGGATCAGCTCCTTGTTCTAATCTTAATGCAATATAATCATAATTCTCTTTTAAAATCTCTTTGTAGAGTGGTTTTGGCCCATAACAACCAATCATAAATAAAGTTAAAATAGTAAATTTAATAAATCTCATAAAAGCTCCAAACTCTATAACTCTATTCTACCAATTTTAAAAAAAAATACAAAATTTTTTTAAAAAAATTAATTAAGGTAGTAATAAAATATTCCGAATAGGTTTTAGAGGTTTTGGAGGCGAGATGTTAGAACATGATATTCTTGATATGGTATCATCAATCTACTTACTACATCAGGTTACACCAAGTTTAATTCATGAATATAATAATATATTCACAGCAATCATAAGCACAACACAATTGATGATAGAGTATGAAGATGACCTAAAAGAGATGAAAAAAGGGTTTAAAGAGATTCAAACATATATTGAGAGAGCAGTCTCTTTGAATAGAGGAGTATCTTCATATATTTTAGATTCAAATAGCAAACAATTATCAAGTAATCAATTTTTCTCCATTTTTGAAGAGATGCTTGAGAAAGAGTTAAAGGCAAATAACTCAAAAGTTATTATTAATAAAAAAGAGACAACCTCCATTATACTATCATCTGAATTATTAAAAGTGTTATTTCAGCTTGTTTTTAATGCACAAGATGAGTCTCAAAAAACAGAAATTGTTATTGAAACAGAGATAAAAGATAATGTTTATCATATTGATGTTATGAATCGTGGTGAAAAAATAGATGATAGTGACTCAATTTTTGAATTAGGATTCACAAATAAAAAAAGTAGAGTTATAAATGATAGATATAAAAGAAAACATTATGGTGTTGGATTATCTCTTTCAAAATATATTATTGAAAAAGATGGTGGAAGTATAAAATACTCTCACAAAGATGGTTTAAATATATTCTCAATAACAATTCCTAAATAGTTTTATATAATCAAGATGTTTTATATTTATTGATGTTTTATATTTGTTTTATTAACTTTTTTTACCTAAAATCAAATAGTTGGTGTGCATTTTCTTCAATATATGGTAGATATCCAAAAACCTCTCGCCACATTTGAGAAGACTCCATGCACATATATAATGGTGCTTTTGGATGATATTTTCTAATCTCATCTCGAATCATTTTATACATATCACTTCGTTCTTTAAAAAGATATCTCATTTTTTGGTCATCACTCATCCAAAATTCGCCTGATAGAATTGTTGATTTTGGAAAACGTTCAGCAATAGCATCTTTAATCTCTTTTGAGTATCGAAAACCACCAACAGAGATCCAATCAATACTATCTGGTTTTACATAACTATATATCATAGCTATAACTTTTTTATACTCCTCTTGAAATCCATCAAACATAACAACAGGATCAAAATGAAATGCCAATCGATAGCCCCATTTTTCAACTGTTTGTGCTGCAATAAGCCTCTCTTGTAGTGTTGCAACACCACGCTCCTCAATATCAATAAATTTTTGAGGATTAACAGAGAATGATACAACAGTTTTTCCATTATGGTTTAGATTTTTTAAAAGCTGAATTGAATCACTTTTAGTTTTTAACTCTAAAACTGCATTATCAAGTTTAGAGAAAAAATTCACTAAAATTGAGCTTAAATTTGTGATTGAATCAATTGCAAGAGAGTCTGCCAACTCACCTGTTCCAATTCTGAAAACTCTTTGAGGATATTTTTTCAATTCATTAGATATCTCTAATAACATATCTTCAATATTTGAAAATATAACCATTGCCTGTGTATTCAAATAGTTTTGAAGAGAGCAGTATGTACAATCAAAAGGGCAATTTGTGTGAGCATTTATAACATAGTAGTTACAACATAAAAGACCTTTTGAACCTGGACATTTTTTTAAAAAAGAGCCTTTAAAGTTTTTCATTAATAAAATCTCTTTTCCAACTGTGATTGGATCTTCAACTGACTTAAACTCATTTATTGACTCTTTTCGAAAATCATTAACATATATTTTTTCAACATCAGGAAATTTTTTTAAAATACTCTCAGCATAACTTCCTTTATTACCATCTGGTTCTATATAAATTTTTTTGGGGGTAAAGTTTTTCATAAGTCTCTCAAAAAATATATAAATACAACATTTATCTATTTTTGTAAACTAAAATAGCTACTATAACTATTTTTGTAAAAAATAGATTGTATTGATTTATTTTAGTTAGGTTCAGCCTCTAATGTTTTTATAACACTCCTAATTCCAGAGGAGTTAGCAGCATTTGGAGCCAATTTTAGATATTGACCAAAAAAGTAAATAGCTCTCTTTTTATCATTTTGATTTTTATTCTTGTCATACATGTTTTTATAAGCAAATCCTGCAATAAGATATGATTCAGATAGGGTTGAATCTAATTTTATTGCCTCCAATGCTTTTGTTGCAGTTGTTTTAGGATTTGACATTGCTGTTTTTTTTGCCTCTTCAAGAATTTTAACAGCCTCTGCTCTATCATATTTGGGAGATTTTACATCTGTTTTGGGATTAACCGTTGTGTTTACCCTTTTTTTTGTTTTTTTATCAATATGTGTAATTCGGTCAATAACATACTCTGTATCCTCTTTTATTGAGTTTGCAACTTCTAAAAGAGATCTTGCTTCATCATATTTTGTTGCTACAATTTTTTTATCAACCTCAACAATAATATCCTCAAACATCTCCTCTAATTTTTTCTGACTTAATGAGTGATAACTACTCTCTATTGGTATTGAATCAAATGTTTTTTTCGCTTGTTCAAAATCTTTTTTATGAACTAACTGTAATGCGGTGGAATAAGTTTTCTTATGAGAAAGCTCATTATCAATATGTTTTAAGATTTTCTCAATATCTTTATTATCTGGATCTTTATCCAAAATAGTTTCATAAACCTTTTTAGCTTTATCCCAATTTTGGCTTTTTACAAGTTGTTCCCCTGTGTTTAAAAGATTCATTAACTCTGGGGATAATATTTTTATCTCTTTTTTATTTTCTGTGTTATTTGTATTATTTGTATTATTTGTTGTATCATTTTTAGTCACTTTTGTTTTGTCTTCACTCTCTTTTTTAGTACTTTTTTTTGTAAGGAAGATAATAGCAACAACTGCAGCTATAACTAAAACAACTCCACCAATAATAAAAAAAAGTTTATTTGAACCTCTTTTTTCTGAATGAACAAATTTATATTTTGAAAAAGAGTCACAAAATCTAAATTTAACATGACCAACAGATACAATATCTCCCTCACTTAATTGAGAAATTCCATATTTTTCACCATTTACCAAAACTCCATTTGATGAGTTGAGATCTTTTATTTTTACAGATTTTCCATCACAACTTATTTGGGCATGTTTTTCAGAAATAGAGCGATGACTAATTATTATATCACATTCACTACTTCTACCAATATGCATGATAGATTTTGAGACCTCATAATTGGCACCTTCTAAATTCATATTTAAGAAAACAATTCTATTATATGGAGCTTTTAAATCATAGGTGCTATCTGATGTATCTGGTTTAATATCATCTGTATGAATAATTGCAGTATGATTTGTTGTTTTTGCACCTGTAATTTCACTTATAGGAACAGGTTTTATTTTTTGTTGCAAATTTGATGATGCTCCTGCTTCAGTGTTTCCATCACTTACAAGTAGTGTATCCTCATCTCCATCTTGTGCTTCTTGAACCAACGTTATTGAGTAATCACCAATAGTTATTGCATCACCATGCTGAATTCTTGTTCTCTCTTTTATCTCTGTACCATTTATAATGGTTCCAACATAACTATTCTGGTCTTCAATAAAAACCAAGTTATTAGATTTAAAAAGACGAGCATGATAACGGGATACATTTTGCTCTGTTAACCGAATAGTATTACCCTCTTTCCTTCCGATGGTCATTTCTTGCCGGTAAAAAGCAACAACTGTTTTATTTCCCTCATCGTCTTTGATGATGAGCTTGTACATATCTGCCTCTCTATCCACAATGGTCATAGTAGCATAAAATATTTATCATAATCAAGAATTAAACTAATTTTAAATCCCATAATAGTTGTGTTTTTTTTGTGAATAGTGTTTATTAACTGTTTTAAATAGCCATGCTACTATTATAATAGTGTTATTATAATAAATTTTTTTTACTCAAAATAGATGGTTTCATAAAATATTTATATCAAAGAATACCCTTTTAAAATATAACTAACATTAATATAAATTGCTATCGGTCATTTGAACATAAGTTGATAAAATATTTTTTTAAATTTTTTTACCTATTATTAATAATTTGATATTTTAATATTTTGACATAAAAAACAAAAAGAATTCTTTATAATGATTAAATTGCTTGAAGTTTTTTTTTTGTTATGATATAACATCTAACCGATTTTGGTCTTAGATTGAGGAGCAATAGAGATGAAACAACAAATTTTACAAAAAGTGGCAGGTGATTCTGCTATTAAAAAAGAGATTACCCCTATAAAAATCGGACAAAAAGTGAAAGTTCACTATAGTATTGTTGAGGGTGAAAAAAGAAGAATTCAGGCATTTGAAGGTATTGTTGTAGCACAAAGCCGTAATGGTTTTAGTTCAACTTTCACAGTTCGTAAAGTATCATTTGGTATTGGTGTTGAACGTATTTTCCCAACACATAGTCCATTAATTGATAAAATTGAAGTTGTTGCAACACATAAAGTCAGAAGAGCTAAACTATTCTTCCTAAGAGATCTTTCTGGAAAAGCAGCTCGTTTAAAAGTTATTGAAACAAGAAAAAAATAGTAGGTAATCTTATAAATGATTATTGCCTTTTCAAAAATTGAAACACAAGATGGCTCGATAAGAGATTTCGAGCCATCTTTTTTAGAGAAAATGGATGATTCGGAGTTTATGTTACTCCAAAAAACATTACTCTATCTTTTATACTACTATCCAATTTTAAGTAACTCTATTCCAGAGGAGGATTTATCCTCTTTTGATCTTTATGATCCCCAATTTATCAGAGCTGTTTTTATACTTGAACATAATTCAAAATATTATAAATTAAATTGCTCTGTATCACCTATTGAGTATCATCTTTCTACTTTTAATCCAGAAACAAAAGAGTCAACACTAATCTCTTCACAATCAAGAGAGATTTATAGTTTTTTAAAAACAGAGTTAAAGCTTTATGATTGGGAAGATTTTATTCAACTTTATGCTTTAGGATATTTTCCAAAACAGAAAGATAGTGAAGAGATATCAACAAAGGGACTTTCATTAGGATTTGAAAACAGTTCCCCACAAGAGGAACTTCAACTTAAATTTAGAGGTAGTTCCTCCTCATATAGTTATGAAGATGAAAGTGATTCTAAAAAAAATATGTCAGAAACTATATCAACTGATAGTTATGATAAAATACCAATTGAACAAAGACGTTTCACTCTTAATAAACTAAAAGATGATTTAGTTATTGCAGAAAAAGTAAAGAATCTTAAACTATCACTAAAAAACATTCAAAAACAGATTATATATTTAGAGTCTGTTCAAGGTGAAATAAAAAATAAAGAGGCTCAAATCGTAAAAAAGAGAGGTTCTTTAAGTGAATTTGCATCTATCTCTTGGGTAACTCCAGAGCTTTATAAATCTGCTCAAGAGTATATTGTTGAGAAATCTAAATTTGAAGATAATAGAAGCTCACTTGCACTAAAACTTGAGAGAGTTGAGAAAAATATCTCAATGATTGCACCAGATAATATTTTTTCAAATAAAATATTTATATCAACTTTTATTGCAGGAGCTATAACATACTTAATCTCTTGGTTTGTAAGAGATCCTTTTCGTTTTGTTGGTATTCTTTCTATTGCATTTTTTACCATTGCCTTCTACTACCTTTGGGGATATATAGATTATCTTGATACTATAAGGAAGTTAAAAAGGGAACGAAAATTTCTTTTTAAGAAAAAAGAGGAGATTGAGAAGGATTTTAATAAAAAATTTGGTTCATTAGAGGAATTATTAAAAAAATATAATATAATAGAGATAAACACTCTAATATCTTTTTATAATAAAAAATTGATTCTTGAAAATGAGATAACAGATTTAGATAACTCTCTTGATAAATACAAAAAAGATGAGTTTAATTCTGAAAAACAGCTATTTTTTAAATCAATTCAGGAACAAAAAAGTGAAATGGAAAGAGATTTAGAGAGAATTGACAAAAAAGATTTAAAAGTTGAAGATATTGAGTATCAAATATCTGTAGTAAAAACCTCTATAAAAAAATATGAAAAGCAGGAGTTAGAGTCATTCTCTCTTGATGAGGATGATTTAGAGTCTGAAAATAGTATAAATAGTAAAACTAAATCTTTGGAATTATCACTAAAAAAAGAGGAATCAATAATTGAGCATAATAATGAGTACTCTTTACAGTTTTTTATTGATTATCTAAAGCTATTTGAATCAGCATTTAATATAAAAAGTGATCAGCTTTATAAAAAAATATTATCTGATTTTGATGATATAAAAGAGTATGCTCTACATATTCCACATGAGTTTTTAGTTGATTTTGATAAAGGTGAGTTTAAATTTTTTACAAGTGAATTAATTGATTTTAACTCATCAATGCAAAATAAAATTCTACTATTTGCACAATACTCCCTTTTAAAACTCTCATTTGAAAGAGTTAAACATCCTCTTTTTGTAAAAATCCCTTTTGTTCAAAAAAAATGTGGCGTTTATATATTTCCATATCTTGAAGAGTTAACAAATAGCCAAATTTTTTACTTGAATTAATAATTTTCAAATAAAAAAATTAAAAATTATATATACTATTTTTTAAAATTAAAAATTATTGTAATTTTATATTTATTTATTTATTTTTATAGAAATTTATTTTTAATGCTATTGTTATATAAAAAGATTTTTAGGAGTTTTTGATGAAAAAAATATCTATATTTTTTTTAATTATTCTATTTTTTATTGGTTGTAGTTCTGTAAAAATGATTGATGGTACCTCAATTGAGGATACTACTGAAAATAGAGATATAATCTCATTTATGAATAAATATAATGAGAATCTTATCTCCAAAAATAGTGATGCTCTTTTTGCAATGGCATCAAAAGATTATTATGATAATGGTGGAACAGCAACAACATCAAAAGATGATTTTGCATACACTCAACTTAAAGAGCTTTTAAATTCCCGTTTTGAAAAAGTTGCTGAAATTCAGCAAACTATAAAAATTACCAGAGTATTAAAAGTAGAAAAACAGATTTTTGTTGATTATGAGTATAATGCAAAATTTAGAATTCAAAATGAGTGGACTCCCAAAAAAGATATCAATCAAATGGTTTTAGTAAAAACAGCTGATGGATATCAAATCATTAAAGGGATGTAAAATATTTTTATATATAATTTTATTTCCTCTAAAATAGTAATGAATTAAATATAGTTTAATGTTTTTTATAAAAAAATCATAAATAAAAAATGCAAAAATTGTAAAATAAATGAGTTTGGTTAAATTAAATTTTACTTTAATTCACTTTTTTGTTAGAATAAGTTTTTGTTTTATGTTGTTTTTCTCTATTTTATAGGAAGTTTTTGAGTTGAAACTTATTGAATTTCGAGATATCCACAAAAAATTTGGAAATAATCTGATTTATCAGGAGCTTAATCTATTTATAAAACAGGGAGAAACATTAACAATTTTTGGAGGAAGTGGAACTGGCAAATCAGTTATGTTAAGAATGTTAATTGGTCTGCTTCATCCAAATTCAGGTTCTATTTTGTTTGATAATAAAGATATAACAAACTATACAGAAAATCAGTTTATAGGGGTTAGAAAAAGAATCGCAATGCTTTTTCAAAATGGAGCTCTTTTTGACTCTTTAACTGTTGCAGAAAATATTGCATATCCACTAAGAATGCATGGTGTTAAAGATGATAAAGAGATAAAAAAGGTGATTTCAACAAATTTAGAGAGAGTTGGTCTTCCTGGAATAGAGAAAAGAATGCCATCTGAACTTAGTGGTGGTATGCAAAAAAGGGTTGGTTTAGCAAGAGCTCTTGCAACAAAACCAGAGGTGCTTTTATATGATGAACCAACAACTGGTTTGGATCCAATTAATGTATCCTTAATTAATAACCTTATAAAATCGCTTCAAAAAGATTTAAATGTTACATCTGTTGTTGTAACACATGATATGGAGTCAGCATTTACTGTTTCTGATAGAATTGCAATGCTTTGGGAAAAA
>DYRY01000079.1 GCA_020718465.1 Anaeromyxobacter dehalogenans
AAACAGGAGATTGGTGATTATGTTCTTCAAAAAATAAAAGAGAAACAGGGGGAGTTTGGTTTGGAGTTTAGTTTTTGTGGAGTTAAAGATATTATACTTCCTGGAGAGATTAAAGATATCCTTAATACTGTTCTCATTGCAGAGAAAAAAGCTCAAGCAAATATGATTATGAGACGTGAAGAGACTGCTTCCACAAGAAGTCTTTTAAATACAGCAAAACTTCTTGATGAGAATGAGACACTTTTAAAACTTAAAGAGATGGAGTTTATTGAAAAAATCTCTGAAAAAATAGGTACTCTTTCTCTTTCAAATGCTACACCTATGTTAGAACAGATTCAATCACTATTTTTACCTAAAAAAAAGATAGATTAGTTTTATAAAAATATAGTGTAGACTATTTTTTATTTACTCTTTTTATTAAAATACTATATGAATTTATAAATTGCTGTTTTATATTTTCTTAAAACAGTTAATATTTTATTTTAAGTGAGAAGTAATACCAATTTTTTATAATTTTTTTCTTTGAATGAACAATGTAGTTTTAAACTGCTGAAAATATAAATATTTTTGATCATTATGGCGTTTTAATTAAGAAAAAATGGTATGATTTTATTTTTTTAGAGGTTTTATGATTCCATTTAGAGTTGGTGAGGGTATTGATTTTCATAAATTTAAAAATGGTGATGGTTTTAAATTGGGTGGTGTTTTTATTCCATGTGGAGTCTCAATAGAGGCACATTCTGATGGAGATATACTTTTTCATGCAATTGCAGATGCTCTACTTGGAACATTTGCACTTGGTGATATTGGAAAATATTTTCCAGATACAGATCCTAAAAATAAAAACATTGATTCATCAAAAATAGCAATTTTTGCACTTAATGAGATTCAAAAAAAAGGCTACTATATTGCAAATATTGACTCAACAATTGTTTTGCAAAAACCCAAAATTGCTACATATATAGAGGCAATTAGATTTCATATTGCCAATTTATTTGGAATAAATACAGATCAGATATCTGTTAAAGCTACAACATCTGAAAAAATGGGATTTGTTGGACGTGAGGAGGGAATTGCTGTTTTTTCAACAGTTTTAATATCAAATCTAAAACAATATAAATAGAGTTGTTATCTTTTTTTAATAATAAAAAATATAATATGTAGAATTAATTTGTTTATAAATTTTAATTAATATCCAAGTTTTTTATGTCGAAAAATGAGAACATTGGATTTAAACCATAAATATAAGGGTCAATCTGTTTAACGATTTTTCGTTTATTTTTTTGAAGTGGATCTGATAAGTCAAATATCTGTTTTTTATCATAAAATTCGTAGTTTGGAGTTAAAATAGGAATTACTTTTGGAGTAAACATTTTCTTAGGATCTGAATGAATATCATAAACAATTGCAATCTCACCAGTTGATAGTTCAAGAGCTGTTCCAATAGGATAAAATGTTATTGTGTTAAGAAAAAGATTTACCAATTTAGCATCAAATTTTTCATCACTTAAAAGCATTCTTAATGCTATTTGTGGTAGATAGGCATCTCTATATGGTTTAATACTGGTTAAAGAGTCATAAGCATCACAAATAGCAATAACTCTTGAAAAAAACATTGTTCCTTTTTTAACATCATCTGCCCCCATTAATGTCTCATATATTGTTAAAAAAGTTAATAAATCATGCTCTGTTTGTGCAAAATGATTAATTAAAACATCAATAGAGTAAAATGGAATCTGTTTTAATATATTCTCTTCTTCTAGAGATAACTTTCTCTCTTTATATATGATATTATCTGATATTCTGACTTTTCCAACATCATGAAAAACACCAGAGAATGCAAGTGTTATAAGACTATTTTTATCAAGTCCTATCTTTCTACCAAAAATAATTCCCCAAAGAGCAGTATTTAAAAGATGAGCAAATAGGTATGATCTAAAAGAGGTTTGATGTAGTAGAGCTATTAAAAAAGGCTCAATTTTATCCATATGGTCAATAACATTTTGAAACAGTTTTTTTAATTTTAAAATATTAAACGACTCTCCTTGCTTTATTTGATAAAGAATGTCTCGAATAAAAACAAGTCCTGTTCCATATATTTTCATAACATACTCATTTAGATCAAAACCTTCTCCACCATCCTCTCCAACCTCAACAAGATAGAATTTTTTTAGTAAAATTGGACCAAAAGAGAGCTTTTCAATATTTTTCTCTAACTGTTTGCAGTTAATTAACTCTTTAAAAAAATCTCCTAAATCATCTCTATTAATTTGTTGAAGAAAAATAATTTCTGATACCTCTATTTTTTGAAGTTGTTCACTTAGCCAAACAGCACTTTGATACTCTCTAAAAGAGAACTCCATAAGTTGTCCATTTACAAAAAAATCGTTATGACCATGTGCAATTGATACACCTGCACCAAGATCATCTATAAAATCATTAATATGTGATATCATTTGAGTAATAATATTTTGAACTGTATCATTTTCAAAAGCATACATTCCAACAGCTTTAAAAACACCACCAAATAGGTTTACTAACCTTTTTCCAAACTCTTGATATCTTTTTTCATCCATTAAACTTTTCCCCAAAAAAACATTTTATAGTAATAGTGTTATGAAAAATATATAATATTAATAAAAAACAAAATTAAACTTAATTTATCTTAAAAAATAAACAAACTTAATTTATTAAGAAAATAGTGGTATACATAAATTATTGCCTACTATTTGCTTTCATTCTTTCTAAACTTCTTGTTGCCTCTTGTTTTAAATCTTTAGATATCATCAGTTTTGATGATATTGATTGTAAAAATTTTACAACATCAGCCTCAATCAAAAAAGCTAAAGCATAGAGAATTGCTAATTGTAACTCATTAAATTTTCGTTTTGATTTAAGATTTTTATCATCAAAAAGAAGAATAAGATAGTTTTTTATTGGTGAACCAATTTTATATGTTAAAATTGCTAAATAGTCTCTTTTAAATTGCAACTCCCACTCTAAAAAATACTCTGTTTCAATAAATTTTAAAGCTTTTAAAACTAAAGCCTCATTTTTTAGATGGTCTAAATAGAGGATTATACTTTTTAAAACAACTCTATTAACATTTTTTAAATTGTTAAAAAGATATGTACTCATATCATTATCATAATAACCATTCAGAAGCTCAAAAAGTTTTGAAACTATTGTAGGATCATTATGAACCATTGCAAGTTTAAAATATGGAATTTTCTGTTCTTGCCTTATATTAAGAGATGATATGTATATAAGAGCATCAAGAACTCCCTCTTTATCCCCCTCTTTTAGAGATGAAATATAGTAACTGCTAACATCAAAATTCATCCCTTTTAAAAACTCTATCAACTCTCTTCTAATATCTGGATTTGGAATCTTAACAAAATGATCTACTAATTTTACAAGAGCAATTTTATTTAGTTGACCTAAAAATAGTTTAAAATCAACAAAATTCTCCTCTGTTAATGATGGAATATGATTTATTATTTTAGATATTCTAACATCATCTAAAAGCTCTTTATAAACAACTTTTAAAACCTCTGCCATTTTATCTTTTTGAATAGATGACTCATATGCCACTTTTAGTTTATAAAATATTAAAAAAAATGGTTTATATGATTTTTTGTCAAGATAGTAATCAAGATAGT
Source organism: Anaeromyxobacter dehalogenans (assembly GCA_020718465.1). Lineage (GTDB taxonomy): Bacteria > UBP6 > JAFGXH01 > JAFGXH01 > JAFGXH01 > JAFGXH01. The sequence continues at coordinate 3,663 of DYRY01000079.1, forward strand.
GAAATATGTAGTTAACATATTGAGAGTGTCTGTTATCATTTAGAAAATGTACTAAAAGTGATACAACCATATCACTCCATCGCTCAATTACCTCTTTTGAGTCAAAATACATCTGATTTTTTATGTAATCTAAATCATCTCTATTAATTTTAAGCTCATTTTGTTTTTCAGTTAACTCTGAAAACAATTGAAGATTATTTTCAACTGTAATCTCATTTTTAACCTCATCAACAAAAAAATTTTTCTCTGAATCAACTTCAGATTCAGTATAATCTAAAGTTGTTATTTTTAATGCTGCCTGAAAAAGATTTGCTCCAACCCCTTTAGATAGTGGAATTTGCTTTCTTTTTAGCCAATTTTCATATTGAGAGAATTGTAAATCTTGCTCAACATCAGCCTCAAAAAACGTTTCAATTTTATGATATTTTATACCTTTAAAATCAGCTTCCCAAAGTTGAGTAACAATATCATTAGATTTTGAAACACCATAAGCAACAATTGAAACATAAGTGGATAACTCTTGAAGTGTTAAATTTGCCATAAATGCAATATTTCTTATTCCAGAACGATAAAGAGTATATACCAAACTTGTTGATGCTTGTTCATCTTCATATAAAATCTCATTTTCAAAAGAGGAGTAGACACCAGGTAGTATTATTAAGACCAAATCACCATAGGCCTCAAAATAACCAATTAAATTTTTAAAAAGCTCACTTTTAAAAGATTCAATTTGCTCATTTCTACCACTATAAATTCGATAGGTTTTAATAATTTTCTCAAGTAATTTTATAATTTCAACTTCAAATTTGTTTTTTGCTGATAATGCCATACAGATTTCCTTATTATTGTGCTTGAAGAGATAATCTAAAAATAAACTCTGTTGCTCCACCATCTGGATTTGCTGGAAATTTCCATGTCTTAACTCTTTTTACCATACAATCAGATAATACAGAGTTATCCAAATTTTTAGGATTAAAATTTGCTATAACATTATTAACCCTTCCACTGCTACTAATAGAGAGTGTGAATTTAATTTTTGCAACAAGATTAGGCTCTGTTTTTAAAGCTTTTTGAAAGCATATCATTATTCCCTGTTTTTTTGCTTCAACCATCTCTGCAACAGATGCAACATATCCCTTATTTGATGTTTTATCACTATAAACAGAATCATCTTTTAAAGCAACATCAACTCTTTTGTTTGTTTCTGATGTTTTTAAAGAGTATAGCTCTATATTATTTTTATTTTCATCTGTTTTGATCTCATTTTTATTTGTTTCATCAACCACTATTTTTTGGTCTGTTGTTGATTTATTTGAATTTTTGGTGGTTGTTCCACTATTTTTTTCAACATCAATATAAACTTTCTCTTTTTCTGTTATAACTTTAACTTTCTCTTTAATAACCTCTTTCTCAATCTCAACAACTTTTATTTTTGGATCTCTTGTATATAAATATATAACAATCGAACCACCAACAACCAATAAAAGGGTAAGAATTGTAAAAAATAGCATTCTCTCTTTTCGCTGTTTTTGATTATACATAACAAAAATTCCAGTATTACCAAAAGTGTTATCCCCTGTTATAGAACGAAGAAGGCGAGAATCTTTATCCTCAATTTTCTCTTCATAATCTTTACTAAAAAAATCCTCAGCAAAAATTGATGACTCCTCTTCATTTTTAACCCCTTTATTTGATATAAATGGATTGCTTGTTGGAGACTCTTCAAAATCACGATTTTTGGGTACTAAATTTTTGGTATTTGGTTTTGAGGAGTCATTAATATTTCTGTTTTCAGATGAGAGTGATTGATTAATTTGTTTATTTTCTGAAGATTTTGGTAGATTATTCAGATTTTTATTTTCAGAGGAAAGACTATTTGTAATTTTATTATCAGCAGATTTTGAATTACTTAATGAGATATTTTCAGAAGATGTTGAAACTTTGTAAAGAGCAGAGTTTTTAATCTCCTCAATCTCCTCCTCTGCCATCTCTTCAGGCTCCATCTCCTCCATACTTTCCATATCATCAGAAAACGTTCTTGTTTTTTCATCAGAATCAAAGGCATTTTCAGATATCTCATTTGATGATTTTGTCATATCATAAAGTTGCTTTAGCTTTTGAGATTGATTTGCTCTTCTTTCTGGAGTTCTAATGGGTAGTTTTATTAAATTTTTAAGCTCTGGTATAAATTGAGCTTGCATCCAATCACTCATTCCATTTCGCCAAACAAGTGTAGAAAAATTTAATTCACCATTTTCAGAGAATCTTTTTATCTCATCAAAAGAGTGTGGACCACTTTGTCCATTTTTTAGATATATATACCACTCTTTTTTTATAATTGGTGCATTTTGTGAGATTAGATTTGAAACAACAATAATATGTTTACACTCTTGGCACCTTATTTTAAAGGTGGAGCCATATCCTTGCAGTTTATCCTCACTTATTGCATATTTTTTACCACATTTATCACAATTAAACTTCATGACTCCCCAAAGAACAACCGCCAACTATTCTATTATTTTTCGGTTAAATGTGCAAGATTTTAAAGTTTTGAAAATAAAAAATTCCAACATTTTTATTTTTTTGTTTTTTTGAGCATAAATTGAAGTAATTTTCTGTTTTTTTGTATAGAAATTAAAACTGTTTTTGATTTTTATAGGAAAAATAAACTATTTTTTTATATTTTGAGCAATAATTTTTTGATTATCAATTTTTTGCTCGATTTTTTGCTCAACTTTTTTTACTTTATCAACAGGTTTTCCTGCAATTGAGTATGAAATTACTAAACCTGCAACAACAATTGATACCATACTCATTAATTTTATCAAAACGTTTAAACTAGGTCCAGAAGTATCTTTAAATGGATCACCAACTGTATCTCCAGTAACAGCAGCTTTATGACAAGCTCCACCTTTTCCACCTAAAGCACCTGTTTCAATATATTTTTTTGCATTATCCCATGCTCCACCAGTATTTGCCATAAAAACGGCAAGAATAAAACCTGTTGTTAATGCTCCAGTAAGTAAACCTATAACCCCTGGAATTCCAAGCAATAATCCAATTAATATTGGTGAAACAATTGCTAAAATAGATGGAAATAACATCTCTTTTTGAGCTGCTTTTGTTGATATAGCAACACAAGCACTATAATCTGGTTTTTGTGTTCCATCCATAATTCCAGGAAAAGTTTTAAACTGTCTTCTAACCTCATCAACCATTTTTTGAGCAGCTCTACCAACTGCATTCATTGTTAATCCACTAAAAACAAATGCCAACATTGCTCCAATAAAAAGACCACTTAAAACAAGTGGATTTGATAATGTAACATTATAATAAATCATGAAATCTTCAATTGTAGCCTTTTGGGTTAGAACTGATAGTCCATTTATATTTAAAGATAATGTTTTTTCAAAATGAATTAAAGAGTGCTTTATCTCCTCTATATATGCTGCAATAAGAGCTAAAGCAGTAAGTGCCGCAGAACCAATTGCAAATCCTTTTCCAACAGCTGCAGTTGTGTTTCCAAGTGAATCTAATGCATCTGTTCTCTCTCTTACCTCTTTTGGTAATCCACTCATTTCTGCATTTCCACCTGCATTATCTGCAATTGGACCATAAGCATCTGTTGCAAGAGTTATACCTAAAGTTGAAAGCATTCCAACTGCAGCAACTGCAATTCCATAAAGTCCTAATGTAATATCGGAACCTCCACCAACTATAAAATAGCTTGTTAAAATTCCAGCAACAATTGTTAAAACGAGAAAAGCAGTTGAAATCATTCCAGTTCCTAAACCACTAATAATAACTGTTGAATGACCTGTTTGAGCACTTTCTGCAATTCTTTTTGTTGGAGAGTAATCATAAGATGTGTAGTATTCTGTTGCTTTTCCAATAATAATACCAACAACTAAGCCAGTAACAACTGCCCCAAATATACCTAAATTATTTGGTAAAAGGAGTTTTATAAGAAAGAATGTACCAATCAAAACAAGTATAGATGAAACTATAACACCCATATTAAGAGAGTTCATTAATTGCCTTTGAGTTGCACCCTCTTTTGTTCTAACAAAAAATATTCCTATAATTGAGGCAATTATTCCAATAGTTGCAATTAACATTGGAAGTAGAACTGATTTTAATTGAAAATCTCCTGCAAATGTAGCAGCACCAAGTGCTGCTGTTGCAAGAATTGAGCCACAATATGATTCATAAAGGTCAGCACCCATTCCAGCAACATCACCAACATTATCACCAACATTATCAGCAATTACAGCTGGATTTCTTGGATCATCTTCTGGAATTCCTGCCTCAACTTTTCCAACCAAATCGGCACCCACATCAGCTGCTTTTGTATAAATTCCACCACCAACACGTGCAAAAAGAGCTTGTGTTGATGCTCCAATTCCAAAGCTAAGCATAATTGTTGTAACAGTTACAAGATCTTTTTCAAGAATGTAGTAAAGAACTCCAAACCATATTGCAATATCCAATAAACCTAAACCAACAACAGTTAATCCCATAACAGCACCACTTCTAAACGCTACTTTAAGTGCTCCATCAAGTGATTTTGTTGCTGCTTGTGTTGCTCTTACAGATGCCATTGTTGCAGATGCCATACCAAAATATCCAGCTAATGCAGAAAAAAATCCACCAGTAATAAAAGCAAATGGAACCCACTCATTTTGAACTTTTAAGACATAAGCTAAAAACGAGAATATAATTGCAATAACAACAAAAAAGATTGCAACAACTTTATACTGTTGCCTTAAATAGGCTTTTGCACCTAATCTAACTGCTTCTGCAATCTCTTTCATTTTTTCTGTACCAGCACTCTCTTTCTTCACTTTTATATAGAACATATAAGCAAAAAAAAGTGCTAAAATTGAGCTTATTGGAACTGCAAAAAAAAAATGGGATAAGTTCATAAAACCTCCAAAAATATATGGCCGATTCTACTACAACTGCTAATATTTGTCAAATTAATGAGATTATGAATAATAGATATCATGCTGTTATAAAATATTAATCGTTACACTCTAAAGTTAAAAAGTTAAATTAATTTTACATAAATTTATTATTATTTTAGCTAATGATATCATTTTTTCTTACTTGTATCTACATGAATAAATTTTTTTTTATTCTTCAGAGTACAAAATGGAAATCCTTCCTACCTTATTCATTTCTTTTTTTAATGAATTGTTGGTTTTAACCCACTGAAGAGATATTTTTTACTCTTTTGACATGAATGGATATCTATAATCTGTTGGAGGATTAAAATTCTCTTTAATATTTCTTGGAGATGCCCAACGAAGAAGATTTAAAATTGAACCAGCTTTATCATTTGTTCCAGATGCTCTCCCACCACCAAATGGTTGTTGACCAACAACAGCTCCTGTTGGTTTGTCATTTATATAAAAATTCCCAGCTGAATGGCGTAATTTATCTGTTAGCTCAATCACAGCTTTTCTATCTTGTGAAAAAATTGCACCAGTAAGAGCATAAGGAGAACCACTATTACAGATTTCAACTGCTTTATCAATCTCTTTATCTTTATAGACATAAATAGATAAAACAGGACCAAAAATCTCCTCTTTCATTGTTCTAACATTGGCATCTGAACATAGTAGAACTGTTGGTTCAATAAAATATCCGATAGAATCATCATAATTTCCACCATGAAGAATCTCAATTGATGGCTCATTTTTTGCATATTCAATATAAGATGTGATTGTTTTAAATGCACCTTTATCAATAACAGCATTAACAAAATTACTAAAATCATCAACAGAACCCATTTTAACAGTTTTCATTTGATCTAAAAGTGATTTTTTATATTGTGTCCAGATTGATTTTGGGATAAATACTCTTGAAAGTGCAGAACATTTTTGACCCTGAAATTCAAATGCTCCTCTTACTGTTGCTGTTACTAATGCTTCAACATCTGCTGATGGATGTGCAAAAATAAAATCTTTTCCACCAGTTTCACCAACTATACGAGGATATGAGTGATATTTACCAATATTTCTACCAATTGTACTCCACATATCATTAAAAACAGCAGTTGAACCAGTGAAATGAACTCCACCAAACCACTCAGAGTCAAGTAACATTGGACCAACAACAGAGCCTTTTCCTGGAACCATATTTATAACACCATCTGGAAGCCCTGCTTCAAGTAAAATATTCATAATAATATTGGCACTATAAACAGCACTTGATGCTGGTTTCCAAACAACTGTATTTCCAAGCATTGCTGGAGCAGTTGGTAGATTTCCTGCAATAGAGAGAAAATTAAATGGAGTAACTGCAAAAACAAAACCATCAAGAGGTCTGGTGTCTAATCTATTCCATTGTCCTTTTGGTGAGTATGGTTGATTTTTTAAAATCTCCTGCATATAATTAACATTAAAACGAAAAAAATCAGCTAACTCACAAACAGCATCAATTTCTGATTGAAAAGGGTTTTTCGAGAGGTCATTCATTGCAGCAGCATTAACCTCATATCTATATTTTCCTGTTATAAGGTCAGCAGCTTTTAAAAATATTGTAGCTCTCTCCTCCCATGGCATTCTTTCCCATTCTGGTTTTGCCTTCATTGCAGAATCAATTGCAGAGTCAATATTCTCTTTTGAGGCTTCATAATATTTTCCAATGATATGTTTATGATTATGTGGAAGTGTTGAGTTTTGAGTAGCGTTTGATGTAACTTTCTTTCCATCAATAATCATTGGAATCTCAACAACTTTTTTAAGTTGATTTTCAAGAGCTTTTTTTAAAAGCTCTCTCTCTTTTGTTTTTGGTGCATACTCAAAAATTGGTTCATTATATGGGGTTGGAACATTAAAAATACCTTGAGTCATGATTACTCCTTTAAATAGTTAAAATCTTCTTGCTAATTCTATATAAATATTTTTAAATCTTCAAGTCTAAAATATAATTTTTTACTGTTTTGTAGTAATCTTACTGATTTTTACATTTTTTTAACAATTTAAACTTTTATATTTTAAAAGATATAGCAAAAATTAAAACCTCTTTTTGTTTTTCTTTATTTTATCTACTTTTTTGATTGTAATTATAAAATATTTGAAAATTTAGCTTTAAATATTCTCAATTGCATTATCAAAGTATAATTTAATATCTAAATTCTCTGAAAAACTACCCATATCCTCTTTTAGTGCTGTTTTTGCAATATCTTTAAGAGAGTTATTATCTTTTTGAATCTCCTCAATATGTTCTGAAGACTCCTCCTCTCTTTTTTTCTTATTTCGACTTTTAAAAAACATATTAGTGAGTTTATAGGTTGCTAAACCAACAGCAACAGCAACTCCAACGCCACTTAAAACTGCACCAACTCCTAAAATTCCAGTTAATCCAATAGCTACTAAACCACCTTTTATTCCAGCTGCACCAAGCCCTATTAAACTTCCTGTAAAATATAGAGCCACAATAGGAACACCAATAGCAGCTGCACTTGAAGCAATTTTTTGAGATTGCTCTTCAAAATCTTTCTCACTTAATTCACCTTTTAGAAGTTTTTTATCACACTCAACAGACTCCTCTGCAAGTTGAATGATTTTAAAAGCATCCTCTTTTCGTGGATATATTTTCATTGCAACATTTGAGATAAACTCCTCCTCTTTTTCATGAACAGAGTCATCTGCTTTTGAAAGTCTAACTAAATCTTTTATAAGAGAGAAGTTAACAATAGCTTTCTCATTTGGAGATAACTCTTTTGTTGTCTCAAATACTCTATTTTCAATAGAGAACTCAATATCTTTTGAGAAAAGCTCATTTACTAAAATAATACGTCCTTTGTTCTCCAGTTTGGATTGAGCAAAAAGCATATACAAATCATTAAACTCCCTTTTTTCAACTACTTTATCTGCTTTAATTAACTCTATTAAAAAAGAGAGATAATTCTGTTTTATCATTTGAGACATATCATCAAATGTTCTAAACTCTTCCATAAAAACCCTCCCAAAATCAAAATTAATATAAAAATATAATTTAAAATCTTTTATCAAAAATAATTTAAAAAATCTTATTATTCACTTATAATGAACAAAAAAGGCAACCTTATAAAAGAATGCTAACAAAAAAGAGAAAAAAAAACAATAAAAAAGAGAATTTTTATAAAGAACAATTCAATTATCTAAAATATATTTTGGTTTTTTGGCAAATTTCTAGTAAAATTAATAAAATTAGTTGATTTACTTGATTCAATATGTAGAATATTATATGTTGTTAGTTAGAGTTATTGGAGGCAATTTATGGCATTGACTTTAAAGTTTATTTCTGGGAAATATAAAGGCGGAGAGTTTCCTCTTGATAAAAATGTAATTGTAATTGGTCGTCATAGTGGTTTAGATATGGTTCTTGCTGAGGATATGGTTTCTAGAAAACATGCCAAAATCACTCTTATGGATAGCAATGTAATTCTTGAAGATATGGGTTCTACAAATGGAACTTTTGTTAATGGTAATCGTATTAAAAGAGTAAAATTAAAAATAAATGATCGTATCCTTGTTGGAACATCAATTGCAAAACTTGTTGATTCTGAACTTGGAGATTTAGAGATTCAAAATCTTGAAGAGGTTGCAAAAGCACAAAAAACAAATGCAGTTTCTGGTTCACTTGAAGATATTCCTCTTCCAGATGTTTTACAGTTATTAAGTACTAGTAAAAAAACAGGTATTTTAAAAGTGACATCAGGTCGAATTGTTGCAGAGATTCTTTTATCAAATGGGAAAATATATCATGCAACACAACAAAATAGTTCTGAATCACCAAAATCAATAATATTTAGCTTAATTCAATTAAAGTCTGGTGATTTTGATTTTGAACAAACAACAATACCAGAAGATATTGCAAAACCATTGAATATGGCAATAGAGTCTCTTCTTTTAGAGGCTGCTCAATTTGAAGATGAATTTAATGCAAATAAAAGTGTAATGGATTTAGATGATTTAGAGATTGATGATATTGATAGTGGTGTTGATGATTTAATAATAGATGATATTGATATGCAGGATTCTGATGAGAATCCTTTGGATTTTGTTCCATCAAAACCAAAAACTAAAGATATCTTCAATTTGGATGATTTAGATATTGATGGAGCAAAAGATGATTTTGATTTGGATGATTTAGGATTAGATGAACCAAAGAATAAACCAAAAGCTAAAGCAAAAGATGATTTTGATTTGGATGATTTAGGATT
>DYRY01000080.1 GCA_020718465.1 Anaeromyxobacter dehalogenans
TGCTCTATTATCAATATGAATAGAGGAGTTTAGCATGTTTCGAGGTTATGCAAGATGTCTATTATTTTATTTTGATTTATTTTTTTGTTTTATTTTGATTAAAAATCAGAAAAATAGAGTACTTTCTACCTCAAAAAAACATGAATATCAGGAGATATTGAATGAAGCTAATTCCAGAGAGTAAAAATAGCAAAAAGAGTTATCCATCTTTAAAAAAATATCTTAATGCAACTAAAAAAATTATATTTTCAGCTGTCTCAATTGGGGTATTTTTAAATCCAATGCTTGTTTCGGCTGAAAAAATCTCAAAACCATACAAAACAAAAGGTATTATGGTTAAACCAACTCCCCAAAACGATTTTCAAAAAGAGTTTAAAGAGAATCTTTTAGAGCTACAAATCTCATTATTAGAGGAAAAATCCAATACTTTGTCTTTAAAAGCTCCAAAAATTGGTTTTAAAGTTACTATTAAAAATAGCTATCCTAAAAAATTGAAAATTTGGAGTGAAAACAATTCTTGGGGTTATGATAATCTCTATTTTGAAATTAAAATTAATGAGAAAATCTACACAATTAAACCTAAAGTTAGAGATTGGGATAAAAATGCTCCAACAGATAAAGTTATATCTTCAAAATCTACTTTTGAAAGAGAAGTTCTCATTGATTCTGAAAACTGGGAAGGTTTTCCTGATAAAATCTCAAAAAAATCCTCAATAAAAGCGATTTTTGAGATAAAAAATGATGAAAAATCTCATATTTACACTATTTGGAATGGAAAAATAGAGTCAAATAGCTTAAATTTAAAAATAGTTGAGTAAAAAATGAGAGATATAGTAAAAATTTTTAGAAATTTTTTTAGATTCTTTTTCAAAAAGAGAGAATCTAAAGTTATTTTTAAAAATATAACTCCACAAAAATTAGAGAGTAATCAAACAGATGATTTAATAGATCGACCAAGTTCAATTAGAGGTCGTTTTCCAAGAGGAGAGTAAAATGAGAATTATTCCAGAAAAAGAGAGAATAAAACTCTCATATCCAAATTTAAAAACTTATAAAAAATCTAAAAAGTTTATTTTTACAACACTATCAATTGGATTACTTTTATCTTCATCAAGTTTTATCACAAGTTGTTCAAAAAAATCGGAATCTATTGAAAAAATAGAGAGAACAGAAAATATAAAAGGGGATATTGCTCCAGCAGGTTACTATAAAAATGAGCATAAAAATAGCTCTAACTTAAATCAAAACAATTCTGAAAGTGATAATAAAAAAGATTCAAATAGTGATAAAACAGAAAAAGTTGAAAAAATTGAGCTTCCAAAAGATAAAAATATTAAAAAAACTCATATTTTAATGGGTGATATTGCACCAACATATCCAGAAAAATAGATGTATTACAGTATTTTTTTTAATTAAATCTCTATAAAAAATTATACCATTTAAAAAGTAAATTACACATATTATATTTTTTGTTATTTATAAAAATAAAAAACAATTTGATTTTTATTGTATAAATAGATATTTAAATTGGTATGAGTTTAAAGAAAAATATTTTTTATGATTTTTTCATACGATTATATTGAAAATATGACTATTCAATTAGATCATATTAGTAAAATATTAATTTTCTAAATATTTTTAAAATAGCTTTTATATAAAATAATTTTTAGATTCTTGATTTTTGGATTTAACTTTGTTAAAATTAAACCATTTATTACTTTAGAGATGTAATGGATAGTGTTTCATTTTGGAATAAAAGAGTTTTTATAGTTATAGGAAAAGGAGGGGTTGGTAAAACAACAGTTGCAACAATGCTAGCATTAGCAGCAAGAAAAAAAGGAAAAAAAACTCTTTTATGTGAAATTAATGCAAAAGAGAAAATTGCTCCAATGCTTGGTTATAGTAATGTAGGGGGAGTTGTAACTGAAGTTGAGAATGGATTATCAATTGTTAATATAACTCCACAAGAGGCAATGAAAGAGTATGGGTTGATGATTTTAAAATCAAAATTAATATATAATACTCTTTTTGAAAATAGATATGTAAAGTCATTTTTGAATGGTCTTCCAGGATTATCAGAGATGGTAATGCTTGGAAAAATAAGATATCATGAAAATGAAACAAATAAAGATGGTTCTAAAAAGTATGATTTAATTATTGTTGATGCACCTGCAACAGGTCATGGAGTCTCTTTTTTAAAATTTCCACAAACTATTCTCGATGTTTTAAAAAAAGGAGTTTTAGCAGATGAGGAGCGAAAACTATTAAATCTACTTCAAAATAAAGATAAAACAGCAATACATATTGTATCTTTACCAGAAGAGTTACCTGTTCAAGAGTCTAAAGAGCTTTATAACTCAATAAAAAATGAGTTAAATATGCCTCTTGGAGTTTTGTTTATGAATAGTGTTATATCAAAACTTTTTCCAAATGATATTTGTAGTATTTTCAAAGAGCTTAAAGATAAAATTCCAAAACTGTCTCCATATAAAGAGCAATTAGAGTCAGGTTGTTTTAGAATTCAAAGGCAAAATCTTAATAGACACTATTTACAATTGGCACAAAAAGAGATTAATTTAAAATCATTTATTATTCCATACATATTCTCAAATCCACTAAAAAAAAATGATTTACTTTTTCTTGCAGAGCTTTTTCTTGACAGTTTTTAACATGGAAAAATTTATTAATATAATTTTAAAATTAGCAAAAATATCTAAAAAATATGATGAAGTTCCTGTTGGAGCTATAATTGTAAAAGATGGAAAAATCATATCAGGTGCTTTTAACTCAATAGAAAAAGATGGATCATCATTGGCTCATGCAGAGATAAAAGCTATTCAAATTGCTCAAAAAAAATTGGGAAATTGGAGATTAATAGATTGTGAACTATATGTTACATTGGAGCCTTGTGTTATGTGTTCAGGTGCAATCTGGTTGAGTAGAATTAAGAAAATATACTATCTTGTTTCATCTGAAGGATACTCTCTTAATAATCTAAACATACCTATCGAAAGAGAGGAGATTTTTAATTTAGAGGCAAAAGAGATGCTTCAAAATTTTTTTAAAGAGGCTCGAGAGAAAAAAAAAATAGAAAAACAGATAAAAAACTCTTTAAATAGTATTTTATTAAAATAAATTGAGATTATAAAATAAAATTGTTAAAAAACAAAAAATAACTATTTAATTATATTATTATGAATATATAATTTGAGATATTTTTTAAATGATATCAAGAAAATAGTGTATTGAAAAGAGAGTTTTTTTTTGCTATACTATTCACTCATTGGTAGAAGAGTTTTTCATGAATCAAGATAGAATACTCTCAATCTACTCATCAGAGCTTGTGACAGATTTCACTAAGTATGAGCTTGGTCGAGTAGAAGTTATAAAAAAGTTTCACTCAAAAAATGATATATTTAGTACAATTTTAAGTGGAATAAAGTATTTTGAATCTAAGGGATTTTTTCCAAAAAAAATAGTCCTATCAACAACATTAGGAAATACAATAATTGAATCTGAAAAGGGGGCAAGAGTTGCCTTAATTACAACAGATGGTTTTAAAGATTTTATCTTCATAGGACGACGCAAAAAAGATAAAAATTTTAATCTAAAGCCAGAGCTAAACAATCATGTTATATCAGGTAAACAGATCTTTGAAGTTGAAGAGAGGGTTATCTATAATGGAAAAATAGATAAAGAATTAAATAGAAAAGAGGTGAAAAATATCTCTAAACTGCTAATTGCTCAAGATTTTGAATCGGTTGCTATTGCTTTAATTAATAGTCCTAAAAATAATCTAAATGAGTTAGAGATTGCTCAGCAGATTGAGAAAATTGGACTACCAGTCTCTATATCATCAAAATTAAGTTCCGATTGTAGAGAATATGAGAGAGTGTCAACAACAATACTTAATGCTTTTATTACACCATCTTTAATAAATTTTGTTAAAAATATAAAATCGAATATCTCTTCAAATTATGATTTAAAATTAATGTGTGCAAATGGTGGTATTTCAGATGCAATTAATATTACTGAAAAAAATAGTATTCAAACTCTTTTTTCAGGTCAAATTGGTGGGATAATAGGTGCAAAAGCAGTTGCAAAAGAGGTCCAACTAAAAAAAGCTATCACATTTGATATGAGATATAACTCAACAGATATATCTATATTTGATGAGCATATAACCATTACAAATCAAATGGAGATTAACTCACTACCAGTTTTAACATCATCAATTATGATGAGAACAATTGGAAAAGGGGTAATGACACCTATTGAGATTGAGCAAGATGGTTTAATAAGAGTATCTCCTGAAGTTAGTGATAAAAATAGTAAAAAATTTATGCTTTCAGATCTTTTATTTTCAATGGGATTTGTTGAAAAATCTATATTTCCAGAGGAGATTAAAGTTGAAGATATGTCAAATTATATTACTCAATATTTGGAGAACTTATCAAAAGAGAGTTATTTTGAGGGAGTTTTAAAAATACTATCAATTCAAATCTCAAAACAGATAAGAAATTTTGTTGCTAAAAGAGGGGATAAAACATCAAATTACACTCTGATTGCTTATGGTGAGTTTGGTAGTTTTTTTGCTCCATTAGTTGCAAATGAACTAAATATAACCAAAATTATTATTCCAAAATTTGCAGGGACATTTTCATCTTTTGGTATGCTACATGCTAAAAAAGTTAAAGATACAAGTATATCTTTTCATAAAATTATGAGACCATCAAAAAATCATGATTTTGATGATATAAAAAAACATTTTAAAAATATGTGTAATATTGTCAAAAAAGAGCTTTTAGCTGAAAACATTGGTGATTTAGAACCTAAATATTACTATCTTGTTGATTTAAGATATGAGGGCGAAACACAAGAGATAACTGTTCCTTTTACTGAATCACTTATAGATGATTTTCATTCTGAACATGAGAAAATGTTTGGATACCAATCAAAAAATTCAATGATAGAGCTTGTAACATTACGAGTTAGAGGTATTGTTGTTTCAAAAGAGATAACAATAAACTCAATTCAGGACTCTTCTCCTATAAATGTAATGGAGAGAAGAGTGATGGTGGATGGAGAAAATATAGTTGTCTCTGTTTTTGAAAGAGACTCTTTAATCAAAGATAAAACTATTGTTGGACCAATACTTATAACTGAATATGGTGCATTAACATATGTTCCAAAAAAATTTGAGTGTGAATTGGATTTATATGGAAATCTTGTTATATCAAAAATATAGTAAATATCTTTTTTTTATATTTTTTTGCTTTTTATGTAAAAATAAAGAATTTTATAGGGGTTAATATGGTTAATCAAGTTGAACTTGAGATATATAGACAATCTTTTCTGTCTATTGTTGAGGAGATGTCTGTAACTCTTAAAAGAACAGCATTCTCTCAAAAAATAAGAGAGGGTGGAGCATACTCTTGTGGTCTATTTGACAAAAATGGTAGAATGATAACTTGTATATCCCCAATTCCATTCCATTTAGCTGTTGGAACTTTTACCTTAAAAACTATTCAACAACAGATTCCACATATGAATAGTGGTGATGTATATATAATAAATGACCCATTTAAGGGTGGAACACATCTATCTAATATAATATTGATATCTCCTGTATTTATACGAGATAGCAAAAGACCCTCTTTTTATGTTATGAACTCTGCACATCATACAGAGGTTGGAGGAGTAACAGGTGGAGGTGTTTTACTATCAAAATCTATTATTGAGGAGGGAGTTTTTATTGAACCTATAAAACTTATTGATAGTGGAAAAATTAATCAGGAATTTTTAAATGCCTTCTACAGTAAAGTCTCAAATCCAAAAGAGAGAGAGTGTGATTTAAAAGCTCAAATAACAACAAATAGGGTTGGTATCGATAATCTTTTATCTCTTTTAGAAAAATATAAATATGAAGAGTTATATAAAGGGGCTGAAGCTCTAATGAACTACTCTGAATTTTGGATGAAAAAAACAGTTGAATCCATTCCTGATGGAGAGTACTCTTTTATTGATTATTTGGATAGTGATGGTTTAGGAAATAAAAAAATAAAACTAAGAGTTCAAATTGATATAAAAGGGGATAAGGCAGTTTTTAACTTTTCAAAAAGTCATGAAGTTGTTAGAGGACCACTAAATGCAGTGTATAGTATAACTTATGCAGCTGTTTTTTATGTTTTACGTGCTCTTGTTGAGAAAGATATTCCTCTAAATGATGGCTGTATGAGACCAATTGAAATTCAAACAAAAAAACATACAATACTTAATGCCTCCTATCCTTCAAGTATCGCTGGTGGTGTTACAGAGACAGCACAACGAATTGTTGATGTGATTCTTGGAGCTTTATCAAAAGCAATTCCTGATAAAATTCCAGCAGCAAGTCAAGGAACAATGAATAATATAACAATAATGGGATTTGATTCATTAAAAAACAAACAGTTTACATTCTATGAAACAATACCAGGTGGAGTTGGTGCTGCTTTTGGATATACTCCCTCAACAGCACTTCAAACACATATGATGGCAGTTTTAAATGAATCCATTGAATCAGTTGAACATAGATATCCAATTAGAATATTGAAATATGCTTTGCGAAGAGGTTCTGGTGGTGGAGGAAGTTTTAGTGGCAGTTGTGGTGTTATAAAAGAGTATCAAGTTATGACTGATTGCTCTGTAACTATTATTTCTGAAAGAAGATTAAAATCTCCATATGGTTTAGATGGAGGAAAAGCAGGAAAACGTGGGGTAAACTACTTTATAAAGTCAGCAAATAGCAAAGAGACTTTTATTGAGGGCAAAGTTACTTTAGAGCTTTCGAAAGGGGACCGAATTATAATTGAGACTCCTGGTGGTGGAGGCTGGGGAAAGGATGATGAGTGATTTTATTTGAAAAAAAAACAATATTAAATCCCATTCTTGACAAAAAAATCAATATCTTATACAATCCAAACAGGTTATGATGAGGTTTACATGAAAATTACAACCATTTTGCTTTTGGCTATCTTCATATTTACTCTTTTTTCTTGTGAAGAAGAAAATAATAATAACTCCACAAATGGAGTAGAGGATCCATACTTTGAAGTTAATGTTTCAAATCAATCAGGATTTGCATCAGAAATAAATCCATTTACACCAATTATAAATATTATTCCAACATCAATAACAGGAGATAAACCAAGAGCTTTTGAGATAGATTTTGGTGATAGTAGTGATATTATAGTAACAAAAGATGAGTATATTCACCAGCATGCCTATCCAAATCAAGGAATATACACAGCAAAAATAACTCTTACAGACAATGATAAAGAGAGCTATTTTGAAGAGATTACTTTTAGAGTTAGATCTCAAGTTGATTTTAAAGTTCAAACAGCCTCTCTTGATAATCTAGTTGTTTCTCCTGGAGAGGGAGGAATTCTACATGGAAAAGTTGTAAATCTTGGTAGTGAAAAAGCAAAAATAGAATCAACTGTAAAAATTTATCTCTCATTAGATCAAAACTGGAGTGATAATGATATTGAGATTGGCTCTACAACTATTGATCAAATAGAGGCTGGGGGAATTAAAACAATTGATGTTAACTATATTGCTCCAATGGATATTACACCTGAACTTTATTGGGTTATTGTAAAAGCTGATTCAGAAAATTCATATATTGAGATGAATGAGGCAGACAACTATTTGACACTTCTATCTCAATTAGAGATTTTAGGTGGTGATAGTCGTTCTCCTGATTTGGTTGTTGAATCAGTTGAACTACCTTTATATTTTATAAAAGATGACCAATTTTCTCTGAATTTTAAAATAAAAAATCTTGGCAGAACAACAGCCTCCCCATTTTCTTATAAAATTGCACTTTCTCAAGATAATACTCTTGATGAAAATGATATAATTTTAAAATATGACTATATATCCTCTTCATTAGCTCCAGAGGATACTCACACTCAAACAGCCTCAATTGTTATAAATGAGCTTGGTGATTACTATCTTATCTTTTATCTTGATCCAACAGATGATATTAAAGAGGTAAATGAAGATAATAACACTTTTGTATCAGAAAAAATTACAGTTGGAACAACCCTTTCTGGAGTAGATCTTATTCCTCAAAATTTAGTTATTGCTCCATCAATTCCTATTCAAAAAGGGAGAAGTATATCTCTCTCATACTCTGTTAGAAATAGAGGAGATAGACCAGCAATTGGTTCGAAAGTTAGATATTTTTTCTCTAAAAATCAGATTTTAGATGAAAATGACATTTTAATTATAACTGAACTAGAATCTGATTCAACTATTCCAACAATTGGTGCAGGAAAAACAATTGATAAAGCTTTATCAATTATTGTTCCAATAGATTCAGCATTTGATGTTGGAAAATATTATGTGATTGTTGATTTAAATTATGAAGAGGAGGAAGCGAGAGTTCTTGAAGAGGTTGATTATAGTAATAATAGTTCTTACTCAAGAGAGATTGAAGTTATTGATTCTCAAATTTGTAGAATGGATATTGGAATTGAAAATCTTCAAATTTTGCCAAATCCTGCTTTTGAGGGTTCACCATATACAGTTAAATTTAATTTAACAAATAATGGTATTGATACTGTAACATCTTTTATTAGTAAAGTTTTTGCAGGACCTCTTGAAACAGAGATATTAGATAATGATACCTATATGGTTAAAAATTACAATATTCCACTATTAGCACCTGAATCAACACAAGAGAGAACATTTGTGACAAATCTACCAAATAGATTAACATCAGATCAATATTGTGTTACAATTCATGCTGATGTTACATCAATTATTGGAGAGTGTGATGAAGAGAATAATATTATTACAACCTGCTTTAATGTTACAACAAGAGGTAATGATAATGATATAACAGTGTCAAATTTAACACTCTCTTCATCCTCTTTTAAGGCTGGAGATCCTGCAACTGCAAGTTTTACAGTTCATAACACAGGTAGAGAGTCTGAAAATGTAGCAAGTAATACTGCAACATTCTACTGTAGAGCCTACTTCTCTCCAAATGAAACATTAGATGAGAAAGATTTTAGATTAGATGAGAAAACAGTTGTATATAATATTTTAGAGGGTGAAAGTTTTGAAGTTGAAAATTTCTCTTTTATCGTTCCTGCAAATATGGGAGATAGAGATTATAGATTTTTCATAAAATGTGATGATGAAAATATAGTTCCTGAAACAGATGAAACAAATAATACAATTTCATCTGATTGGGTAGCTGTTATTCAATCGACTGGTGGTTGTAATGGGGATAGTTATGAAAGAAATGATTTATCCTCGATTGCATCAAATATACCAATAGCAAACTTTAGTGCCCGTTTATGTGACCAAGATGAGGATTGGTATCTACTTCCATCACTTACAGCAACACATAAACTTCGTATTGATATGACTCAATCAAGTGGTGGAAATATTGATGCTAAATTATATAAGCATAATGGTGAAGAGTTAGTTGAGATTGCCTCTAGTACAACAACAGGACCTGAGGTTTTAGAGAAAAATATTATAAATCCTGAAGATGAAGGAGATTATTATCTACATTTTTTTCCAAAAACAGCATCAACATTTACAAAATCTGATTATGAAGTTAAAATTAAATATGAGGAGGTTGGTGGTCCTGGAACCGATTTACTTCTAAGAGATGCCTCTTTAGGTATTCAAAATATTAAAACAGGTGAATCATTTAATATCTTCTACACAATGGAGAATTTAAGAAACAATCCAACCGGAAACTATCAAGTTGTTGCATATCTCTCATTAGATCAACGAATCTCTGATGATGATACTATTATATCTGTAATTCCTGGTAACTCTCTTAATATTTTGGAGTTTGAATTATTTGATGAAGAGTTAACTCTTACTGATAATCTACCACTTGGAGAGTACTACTTCATTTTAAAAGCAGATCCAAATAATCAAATCACAGAGGTTAATGAAGATAACAACACATTTATAAAAAGAGTATCTGTTAATAGAACCTCGACTTGTACTTGGGATGATTTTGAACCAAATGGTGTAACACCTCTCTTGAGCAAAATTATTGGCAATGGAGTTTATGAGAATCTTTATGTTTGTAATAGTGATATGGATGTTTATCTTGTTTATTTAACAAAAAATAGACAATTTAAAGCAATTGCAACATTTGATGATGATAATGAAGGAAATATTGATTTATATCTATATTCACCAGGAACAACAGATATAACAAGCTCATATACAAATGTTGTTGCTGATTCAGATGGTTATACAGACACAGAAACAGTCACATACACTCCAACATCAACAGGATTTTATATTTTAAAAGTGTATAAATCCTCTTATGGTGGTGGTATAACAGCTCAACCATACACACTAAATTTAACAGGAATAACAGATGGTTATAACCTCAAAACAACTGAGATGAGTGTTCTTCAAAGTTTTCTTGAGGCAAATGAGGATTTTGATGTTGTTTATGACTTAAAATCGGTTTCAACAAGAGATATAACATTACCATTTACATTTGATTTTTATTTATCAACAGATGCACTTGTTTCAGATGATGATAGATTGATTCATCGTGAGAATGTAACATATTTTGCAATGGATGAAGCAACTCAAAAACAGAGTAGAATAACTCTTCCTTCAGATATTGCAACTGCTTCATACTATCTAATTGGTAAAGTTGATGGAACAAATCAGATTGTAGAGTATGATGAGACAGATAATCAAATTAGAAAAAGAGTTAGTATAAGTGGACAATGTCTTCCAGACTATTTTGAATCAAACAACACAATTGATGATGCAGAAAGTAATGCAGTTGTTTCTATTGGAAGATATAACAATCTATCAATATGTCCAAGTGATATTGATTACTATGCGATTCCACTGAATGCAGGAGATAAACTGTTTACTTACATCTATTTCACACATAATCAAGGGGATTTAGACTTACGATTATATGGAACTGATGGAGTAACATCTCTTGCAAACTCAAACTCATTAACTGATAATGAAGAGATTCAATATACAGCTCCAAATAGTGGGATTTACTATTTAAGGGTAAGAGGAAATACAGCATCTCTTGTTGCAAACACTTATGATTTAGAGATTTTAATTCCTGATTGTTCTCAAGTTACTTGTGAGCATGGAGTTTGTGAAATTAGTGGAACAGGAAGACCATACTGTATTTGTGATGAGGGTTATCTACAAAATCCAGATAATCAGTTAGAGTGTTATGATGATCCATGTTCACCATCTCCATGTGGTGAGTATGCTGATTGTTCTATATCTGCAACATTTGATGCAGTTTGTACATGTCATGTAGATGCACATGTAGGTGATGATGGATTATGTATCTCTAATGAAAGATTAATGGAGTGTGATGAATTAGCAACAGCACCTGAACATATCTCTTGGGATGCTGATAATTTAGATGGATATTTCACTCAAAATTGGAATTCAGAGAGTTCTAGTTGGGAACCTGTAACAAAAGTTTGTACATATAGTTGTGAAGTAGGTTATGTAAATCATCCTGCTTGTGATGTTTGTGCTGATGGATATCATGTTGAGGTTGGAGTCTGTATTTCAAACACAAAATTAACAAAATGTGATAATTATGATACTGTTTCACAGCATATTATTTGGGATGAAGCGAACTCTAATGGATACTACACTCAAACTTGGGATATTGATAATCAAATCTGGACACCAGCAGATTATGCTTGTACATATAGTTGTGAAGTAGGAAATACAGGGGCTCAATGTAATGAATGTGAAGAGGGATATATTCCAGATGAAACAGGGAGTTGTTATAAAGAGCTTATATTAAATGGTACATTTGAGGCAGAAGTAACAGAAGAGAATCCAATTCCATTCTGGAAAGGTGTAAAAACAACATTAACTGATTCAACTTTGATTGAAGAGGTTGGAAATGAGACAAATCATGTTGTTTCATTAAGTAATCCAGTTGGTGATTCAAAATATTTTTCAACAAAAGCACTCACAGTTGTTGCAGATAAAACATATAACTGTTCTGTTAGAGTAAAAGGAAAAGGAAATTTTAGAGTTGGACATATTTTAACATCAACCTCATCTGTTACAGTAGGAACATCAAAGTCTTTAAATACAACAGATTGGACAACAGTAAACTACACATTTACAGCTGCATCTGATTCTGATTCATTTGAACTTCTATTTGATGTTAGATTAACAGCAGTTCCTGAAAATCTGAT
Source organism: Anaeromyxobacter dehalogenans (assembly GCA_020718465.1). Taxonomy (GTDB): domain Bacteria; phylum UBP6; class JAFGXH01; order JAFGXH01; family JAFGXH01; genus JAFGXH01. The sequence goes on from DYRY01000080.1 coordinate 12,240, forward strand.
TAATATTGATGATGTAAGTTGTAAATCTAAGTAATCCATCTATTTTATAAATCTCAAAAATATAAATTTATTTGTTTCTTCTCTTTTATAAATCTAAAAATAGTTAATCTCAATAGTTGAAATTCTGATTTATTCATTTTTTTTGAGTGTAGATTTTCCTGAAAATCATAAAATCGTAATTCAGAACTTAAGATAAGATGTTACATGTATATTTTTTTTGTATATAGTAATAAAAAATTGATTGATTTTTAAATGAACAGCCGATTTTAATCCGTTGGAAGTGATGATATTTATATTTTTTTTATTATAGTAATAAAGAAAATCGTGGAAGGTGGTTAGAAACTAGTTTTCATGTAGTGGAAAACAAAATCCGGTACATGTTTACATGTTTTCATGTAGTGGAAAATGAAATCCGGTACAT
>DYRY01000081.1:0-3524 GCA_020718465.1 Anaeromyxobacter dehalogenans
AGAAAAAAAAAGAAGCTAAAGAGATTTTAGATGAGCTTCCAACAGTTCATTTTAATCTTGGCTCAAAAGAGGAGGCTGCATATACAATAAGAGGTTTCTCTATTAGACAAGTTCCACTGATGATTAATGGTATTCCTGTTTATATTCCATATAGTGGTGATATTGATATGTCCAGAATGGGAGCAGAGTGGATTGAACAAATTGATGTTGCTAGTGGTATATCTTCTGTATTATATGGTCCAAATACTCTTGGTGGAGTTGTTAATATTGTTACTAAAAGACCAACAAAAGGCTTTACATTTAAGGCTTTTAGTGAATTATCAATGGATTTGACATCAAATAGTGGTTTAAGTGCTGGTTTTGCTGATGATAATTTTTATATCATGTTATCTTCTCAATATTGGAGAAGAGATGGCTTTCCAACATCTGCTGATGAAAAAAGAGATGAAGGATTACGTGATAATAGTGAAAGAGATGGTGTTTACTCAATGTTAACATTAGGACACTATTTAACACCAAAATTTAGACAGGAGTTAACATACTACTACTATGATGAAGAGAAACAGCTTCCTCCTCAAGTTGATAATCCAAAACCAAGATATTGGAAATTTCCAGAGTGGAGCAAACAGAATATTGTTTATACAAATGAGCTTAAAACAGATAGTTTTAAAATAAACTCTAAACTTTTTTATGATAGTTACTATAATCTATTAGAGGCATATAAAGAGAAAGATTTTAAAACTATGCAATGGGATAGTATTTATGATGATTATAGTTATGGTGTCCATATTAATCCAGAGTTTAGATTTTTAAAAACGCAAAAAATCTCATTTTTAGGGTTTTATAAAAAAGATGTTCATCAACAGGGTGAAACAGGAACAGAGTATGAGATATTCAAAATGGACACTCTCTCTTTTGCTGGGGAGTATAATGGTGAGTTTTCTAATTTTGGTATTACAGCTGGTTTAGCATTTGATATGAATATGGCAACTGTAAATGAAAAACTTCGTCAAATAACATCACTTAACCCACAAATTGGAGCTGTTTATTGGATTACAGATGAGCTTAATTTATATCTATCTTGGTCTCAAAAAACACGCTTTCCAACATTAAAAGAGATGTTTTCAGGATATGTTGATACTGCTTTAGCAAATCCAGAACTAAAAGAGGAGAGAGCTCAACATATTTGGTTAGGGGTAAAAGCAGAATATTCTTTATTTAATGCAGAGGGAGCTTTTTTCTACTCAAATGTTGATGATAAAATAGAGAGTGTTCCAACAGAAACTCTTGGAGATAATGGAAAACCACTTAATCAAAATCAAAATATTGGAGAGTTTACACTTACTGGTTTTGAGTTAAGTGGAAAAACAAAATATTTTAAAGATATGGTTGCACTCTCTTTTGGATACACCTTTATTTCTGGTGTTTCAAAATCACTTCCAGATGATAAAATGGCTTACCAACCTAAAAATATTATAAAAGCTGCTATTTTTGGCAAAATTCCATTTGGTGGAGTTGCCTCTGCCTCTTTTAGATATATTGATAAGCAATATGAACTTACAAGTAGTACAAAATGGAGTACTATTGATTCATATTACCTTATTGATTTAAGTTATGAGCAACCTGTGTATAATGGATTTTCTGTTTATTTCAAAGGGAATAATATTCTTGATGAAAATTATGAAACACAAGTAGGTTTTCCAATGGCAGGAAGAGAGCTTTTTCTTGGTTTGAAATATCAATTTAAATAGAGTTCAAAGTTTTCTGAATATTATCATTTAAAGTTTTTTGATATAAATTCTGCTGAATAGTTATTAAATATAATTATAAAAAAGAAAACATTTGACTTTAAAAAAAACTATTATATACTCTTTATGTTGATTTATTTTTAGGATTAAAATGTTTGATAGTGTTATTTTTCTAAAAAAAAACTCTATATTTGATAAAAAAAAAATATATCCAATATCCTGTTCAAATTGGAGTGAAATAGAGGGGGTTAAAACAGATATCAGTTGTTCTCATTTTAATGACTCTATTGTTTTAGAGTTTGATGTTGATGAGAGTTACTCTATTGCAAGATTTACAAATATCAATGATCCTGTTTATAAAGATAGTGCTGTGGAGTTTTTTATAACTTTTGATAAAAAAAATTACTATAATTTTGAATTTAATTTAGCAGGAACAATATTGGCTCAATATGGAGAAAATAGATTCAATAGAATCCTTTTAGATGTAAGCATAATAAAACAGATTAAAACAGAATCTACACTTAAAAATATAGATTTACCATTTTACAAAGAGAGTTGTAAATGGAGTTTAACTGTTAATATTCCTAAAAATGTTTTTTATTTTGACAATATTGAAAATTTTTCAAACATTATTGCATTTGGAAACTTTTATAAATGTGGTGATGATTTACCAAATAAACACTATTTATCACTATTCCCAATAAAAACAGATAAACCAGATTTTCACACTCCTCAATATTTTAAAGAGTTTATTTTTGAGTGAATAGAATCTATTTTTTTGAAAGATTATCAAGAAATTTTATAGACTCATCAGACTCTTTAAATCCAGTTTTTTTAAGTATTTCATAGTAAGATTTTACTAATTTTCCAATTTTAGTATCTGGATGTTTTTCAACTACAAATAGATAAGCCTCTTTAAAATTATCACTAATAGTCTCTGTTTCATAATTAAAAACAGGAGAATGATCAACACCTCTAAAAAGAATTGATGATTTTGTCTGAAGTTCAAGAAGAAAACCCTCTGTTATCATTGGAAATCCACTATTCTCTTTTATAAAACTCTCCCAAAAAATAACTCCTTCTGCCAACTGTTTTGGAGTTATTGTTAACCCTGCATCTACCCAATATGGCTTTTTATTCTCTTTTGCATTTTGAGTTAAAAATATTTTCATTGTTGGAGAGATACTGTTTTCTACTTTTTTTAGTATTAAATCTCTATCTTTACCAATAAAATAACTTCCCATATCAGCATCAACAAATAAAAAATTATCTTTAAGATTTTTTAAATAATCTTTATGCTTTTGAGTAGCTTTTTTTGAATACTCTGTCTCTTCTTTAAGTGTTGATTCATAAATTATCTGTTGGTCATCATCCTCTGTTTTTTCAAATCTCTCATTTTCTGCAACTAAAATTTCATCAATAAATTTATTAAGTTTTGCAAAACAGTTATCTGAAATTTTTGCATCAGCCCCTTTTAATTTTTCATTGAAATATGAAAAAGCTTTTGATATAGAGGATATATCTTTTTTATCAAGAGTTGTTAAAAATTTATCAAAATTTTCAGCATGATTAGTTTCAATTTTTTGTTCAACTTTTTTTTGTTCAATTTTTTCAGTTGTTGATTCCACTTTTTTTTCTGAAGTAGAGTTTGATTGATTCTCATTTTTTTTGCAAGAGTATGCAAACATCAAAGATAAAAGTAATACAGCAATTTTAATTCTCATGATAAATTCTCCAATTAATAAATCAAAATTATTTTTCTTTTTTGTAAGAAAA
>DYRY01000081.1:3624-12639 GCA_020718465.1 Anaeromyxobacter dehalogenans
AATATAATAAAATCAAAATTATTTTTCTTTTTTGTAAGAAAAAATATAATAAAATCAAAATTATTTTTCTTTTTTGTAAGAAAAAATATAATAAAATAAAAAATTATTTTTCTTTTTTGTAAGAAAAAATATAATAAAATAAAAAATTATTTTTCTTATTTGTGAGAAAAAATAAAATAAAATAAAAATTATTTATCCTTTTGCTGGAAGTTTAAGAGCTTTTTCAGTTTCATCAGATTTTTTGAATCCATTTTTTTCTAAAGCCTCATAATATGGCTTCACTAATTTTGTAACATCACTATTTGGATGTTTTTCCATTAAAAATAAAAAAGCCTCTTTAAAGCCATCATTAAGCTTTTCTGTTTCATAATCAAAAACAGGAGTATTATCAACACCAGTTAAAACAACTTCAGTTAGATTCTGAAACTGAAAAACAAACTCATCTGTTATCATCACAAAACCTTTATTTTTTTTAATAAAATCTTCCCAAAAAACAACTCTTTCTGCCAACATTTTAGGAGAGATTACTAAGCCACCATCAGAAAAAGAGCCCTCTTTTTGCTCTTTTGCTTTTTGAGCTAAAAAGATTTTCATTGTTGGAGATACACTATTTTCAATTTTTTTAAAAATAGATGTCTCATCTTTTTCAACAAAAAAAGTTCCCTCTGCAGCACCAATTTTTAAACTATTATCTTTAAGATTTTTTACAAAATCTTTATGTTTTTGAGTAGCTTTTTTTGAATTTTCATCTTCATGACCAATTAATAAATTATATACTATTGATTGCTCTTCAAACTCTAATATTTGAAGTTTTTCACTCTCACTTTGAGCAATCTCTTCAACAAATTTATCCAACCTAATAAAACATTTGTCAACAATGTTTTTATCAGCATCTTTAAGATTTTCATTTAAGTAGTTTGTAGCCTTTGAAACAGATACTGCACTATCTGTATCAAGAGTTGCTAAAAATTTATCAAAATTTTCAGCATGATTAATTTCAACTTTTTGTTCAACTTTTTTTTGTTCAATAGTTTCTACTTTTTTTTGTTCAATAGTTTCAACTTTTTTTTGTTCAATTTTTTCAGTTGTTGATTCCACTTTTTTTTCTGAAGTAGAGTTTGATTGATTCTCATTTTTTTTGCAAGAGTATGCAAACATCAAAGATAAAAGCAATACAGCAATTTTAATTCTCATGATAAATTCTCCGATTAATAAAATCAAAATATTTTTTCTTGTTTATAAAAAAAACAGATTTATATATCATTTTTTTGAATATATTTCAACTACAATAATATTTTCTATTGATATATTTTTTAAATTTTTATGTTTAAATAAAAAATATTAAAACATTTGAAAATTATCTCAAGTTCTGTTATTTTTAGGGAGTTTTGTTGAGTAATTTTTTAACACAAAATAGAGAATATTTAGAGGTTTTATGAGTTATAAAGTGCCACTAATAGATTTATCCCATATAAATGATATTGTTATAAAAAATCTTGATTTTAACAGTTTTTTTCAGAAAAATAGCTTTATTATGGGTGAAGAGGTGGATAAATTTGAGAGAACTATGAGAAATTACTTGAATGAACCATATTTTTTGAGTGTTTCAAGTGGAACAGATGCCTTACATCTTATTTTAAACTCTCTTGATGCAAAAAGTGGATCAGAAGTTATAACAACCCCTTTAACTTTTATTGCAACATCGGAGGCTATAGTAAAAAATGGTTTAACTCCTGTTTTTTGTGATATTGATGATAACTTTTTACTTAATGTTGAGCTTGTTGAGAGTTGTATAACTGATAAAACAGTTGCAATTTTAAATGTTGACCTTTTTGGGATACCAAACAACCTTAAAAAACTAAGAAAAATATCAGATAAATATAATTTGGTGCTAATAAACGACTCTGCACAATCTTTTGGAGCTAAAATTGATGGAGAATCAACAACAAAATATGCCGATTTTTCTGCATTCTCATTTTTTCCAACCAAAAACATTGGAGCATTTGGAGATGGAGGAGGAATTTCACTAAAAAACTATGAAAAATTCAGAAAAATTGACTCTTTAAGAGTTCATGGTAAAAATTTTAGTGATTATAATCTAATTGGTGGAAACTATCGGCTTGACAGTTTTCAAGCCTTTATTTTAAACTATAAAATCTCTTTTTTTGAGGAGGTTTGGAGTTTTAAACAGAGTCTTGCAGATAAATATCTTAAATTTTTTCAATCTATTGATAAAAATATTATATCAACTCCTAATATATCTGAAAAAATTGATGATTTATCTCTATCTTTGTTCACAATTAGAGTAAAAAATGGAAAACGTGACAATTTTAAACAATATCTGCAAAATCTTGGAATAGAAACAAGAGTTTACTATGAAAAACCTCTTTATAACTATCAAATTTTTGAAAAATTTCAAAAAAATCTTGAAAACTCTGAAAAAATATGCTCTGAAATTCTCTCAATTCCGTTTTTTTATGGTATAACTGATTTTCAAATTGATTATCTTTTCAACTCTATTAAAAAATTTTTCTAAAAAACAGTTGAAAAAATAAAATATAAAATCTTTTTTCTAAAAAACAATTGAAAAGTATAATTATTTATGATATGTTCTACACATTATTGAGTGTGGAACTATATGAGTAAAATAATTGCAATTGTAAATCAAAAGGGTGGAGTTGGGAAAACAACTACAACTATTAATCTTGGGGCATCTCTTGCGGCATTAGAGAAAAACATTCTACTAATTGATATCGACCCTCAATGTAATACATCAACAGGGGTGGGTTTTGATTTTGGAGAGGAGCATCCAACAATATATAATGTTTTTCTTGAAGAGGCGGAGCTTCAAGAGAGTGTTCACTCAACAGTGCTTGAGACTCTCTCATATATTCCTTCTGATAGAAATCTTGTTGGATTAGAGCTAGAGTTTGCAGATAAACCAAATAGAAATTTTCTTTTAAAAGAGAAAATAAAAGATTTAAGAGATAAATATGACTATATTTTTATTGATTGCCCTCCATCTCTTAATACTTTAACACTAAATGCTCTTGCTGCTTCTGATTCTGTTCTAATACCTCTTCAAACAGAGTATTATGCAATGGAGGGGCTTGTTAACTTAAGTAATACTCTTGAGCTGGTTAAAAAATCTCTAAATCCATATTTAACTGTTGAGGGAATTCTATTTACAATGTATGATAGTCGTAACAATCTATCTAAAATGGTGGTTACAGATGTTAAAGCTGTTGCACCATTCCCAATTTTTAATACAATTATACCACGAAATGTAACACTTGGTGAGGCTCCATCTCATGGAGAACCAGTTATACTTTATGATATAAACTCAACTGGTGCTCAAGCCTATATAAATCTTGCAGAAGAGATTCTTAATGGTATTAAAAACAGTTAAAAAAAGTAAAATAGATTTATAAGGAGTTTTTGTGAACAGTAATAATAAAAAAAAGGCCCTTGGAAAAGGGATGGAGAGATTGATGCAGATATATCAATCCCAAAGTGAACAGAAAAATGAGACAGTTCCAACTCTTCAGCGTGATCCTGATTATATTCCAAATTGTCCAATTTTGGATATTCATCCAAATAAAGATCAACCTAGAAAAACTTTTTCTGAAGAGTATTTAGAGGAGTTAACTCAATCTATCAAAACAAATGGTCTTTTGCAACCTATTTTAACCAGAAAAATAGGTGAAAAACATTATGAGATTGTTGCAGGAGAGAGAAGGTGGAGAGCAGCTCAAAGAGCTGGACTTAAAGAGATTCCTATTTTTGTTAAAATATTAACTGATAAAGATGTTTTAATTTTATCTTTGATTGAGAATGTTCAAAGGCAAGATTTAACTCCAATTGAGGAGGCAAAGGCCTACTCTTTAATGATTGAGGATTTTAACTTAACTCAAAATGAGATATCAGAGGCGGTTAGTAAAAGTAGGGCGACAATTGCAAATGCAATAAGATTACTAAAATTACCACAAGAGGTTCAGGCACTTTTAAATCAGTTTCAAATAACAACTGGTCATGCAAAAATTATTCTCTCTCTTGATTCATCAGAGGATATGATTTTATTTGCTTATAGAGTTGTTGATGAAAATCTGTCTGTAAGAGCATTAGAAAAAGAGATAAAACTTTCAAAAGAGCCTGATTCAACTAAAGCAAAAACAGTAACTCCAAAAAATATGGATGAAAATATTGTTAAAAATATTGAAACAATAAGCCAAAAATGGCAAACTCGTTTTAATACATCTGTAAAAATTGCTCATAAAGAGAATAAGGGTAAGATTTATATTGAGTATAAAACACTTGAAGAGCTTGAAAATTTAACAAATATACTATTTCAAGAGTAGTTTGTTATAAATTTTATCTTTTTAATATGAAAAGATAAAGAATTGTAAAACTATTTTTGTTGTTCTGTTCTGTTTTGTTTTTTATTAAAAGATTAAAAATTATAAAACTATTTTTGTTTAAAAGGAGTTGTCATGTTGTTTGCTACATCTGTATCCAAAGGGAAAAATCGTACAGATACAACTGCCCTTATTGGTGAGGGGAGTTATCTTGAAGGAAAATTTAGTTTTGAGGGAACAGGACGAATTGATGGCTCTTTTAAAGGTGAAATTGATTCAAAAGATATCCTTATTATTGGTGCAACTGCAAAAATTGAGGCGGAAGTAAAAATAGGAAAACTTGTAGTTGAGGGAACTATTAAGGGAAATATTGTTGCAACTGAAGAGATTTTAATTCACTCAACAGGAAAAATATATGGGAATATAACAACACCAGCATTAATAGTTGAGAAAGGGGCAGTTTTAGAGGGAGTTTCTCACATGGAGAAAAAATCGGAATCTGATGATAAAAAACAGCTTCAACAACCACAAATCCAACAAGATAACTCTAAAAAACCAGATAAAAAGTAAGTAAATTTATAAAAAAATAGAAAAATTCACAAAAAAATCTCAATAACTTTCTTTTAAATAGTTTGCTTTTTTTTAAATATATTGTTACCCTTTGAGTGGTGCTAACTTTTTTATGGAGTGAGTCATGAGATATTTGTTCACTATAGTTTTTCTTCTTTTTTTAGTTCAAAATTTTGCTTTTTCTGAAGTTAAATCACCAATAGTTTTAAAAAATGGAGATTTAATATTTACAAATGATTTAGATAGTGGAATATATCTATTAAACAATGGTGATTTAAAAACATTAACAAAATCTTCAGGGGCTGGTAGATTTTTAACAATATCCCCAAATGAGAGATATATTGGTTTTAAATATATTAATGAAAAAGAGCAACAGGTTTCTGCATTTATTGATTTAAACTCGCTAAATATTGAGGCTTTAGAAAATTTTGACTATTTTGCAGGTCAAGTTAGTTTTTCAAATAGAGGAGTAGTTGCATATACAAACAATCAAAATCTGATTTTAAAATATGGAAAAATAAAAGAGATTTATGCTATTGGCAACTACTCGAATATTGTTTCAATATCACCCAATAGCAGATTGATTGCTATTCAGAATCAATTTGGAGAGATTGAGATATTGGATATAACTAAAACAGAGATTTTTAAATTGATTTCAAAACAAGAGAAAGATAACATTTCTGATTTTGTTGAAAAAGAGAGTGATACTATCTATTTTAAAAAAATATCAGATTTACAATTAATTACAACAATTTCTGATAAAAATTTAGAGTTTTATAATCCTAAATGGTCTCCAGATTCAAAAAAGATAGCTTTTTTATCAACTGGTGATGGTTTAAAACTATACAATATTAATGAAAAATATATTAAAACTGTTTCAAATGGAGTTATAAATGATTTTAATTGGAATGAAACATCATCAAAAATAGTTTTTGATGAGATTGATGAGGTTTTCGGAGATTCCTTAAAACAAAACTTCAAAATATATATATTTGATGATATTAATTTTAACAAAAGTCTTGTTTTTAGTAGTGATTATCAATCTGCAATAACTCCCTCTTTTGTTAAAGGAGAGAGTAGTGTTGTTTTTGTGATTGAAAACTCTATTTATAAAAAAAATATTGATACTGATGAGTTGATAGAGATTTTAACACTTAATACTACAATTATAGATAATATAGATACTCAAACTCTAAACATAACTCCTGCAAATGGATTTTATTTAGAAGTTCCATACACACATCAGGTTTATAATAATCCATCTGAAGTTTCAGAGAGTGTTCGTCGTTCCTCTTGTGCTCCAACAAGTGCTTTAATGGGATTAGCATATCATAAAGCAATTCCTCATTGGGATAATACAGGGGTTGATGGAGTAACACATTGGGGAAACTATACATTTAAAACATATAGAATGAGAGGTTTTACTTTTGAGGCATCTGCATCTGGTTATACTGGAGGTTATGGTCACATGTGGTCAGGTGATAGATCTCCAGCTGGAGGATATTTAACCTCTTTTATTGCAAATCATAATTTTTTAAGTGAAACAAAATGGAGTGCAACATTTGATTTTATAAACTCTCATCTTTTGGAGGGAAATCCTGTTCCTCTTTGTGCAACAATTAGAACACTTGGGCATGTTTTTCTTATTGCAGGAGTTTATGATAGCACAAAAAAACAGATTTATGTTAATGATCCTTGGGGTGATGCAAATAAAACAACATATTTAAATAGAGATGGTAAAAAAGCTATTTATGATTGGCCAGGTGCTAATAATGGAAAAGCAACATTTACATTTGCATGGCTCTCCACAATGAGACCAGCTTATGAAAAACCGGAGGTTTTAACAGAGGTTGATGATAAAACATTATCATACACAGATGTTAATAACTACTCATCAAATAATAAAGGATTTTATCTTCATACAGCAGCACCTTCAAATATGACAATGTTAAGAAATGAAAAAAATGGTGAAAATGATAGCTATTGGTGGACAAATACAACAGATGAAAGAGTTGAGGCTTATGCTGTTTGGAGACCAAATCTTCCAGAAACAGGATTTTATGAAGTAAAAGCCTATATTCCAAACGATGGAGCAACAAATGTTATAACAACAATAGATTATGAGCTTAGTACATCTGATGGAGTTGTTTATAAAAATATAAATCAAAACACATTTAAAGGCTCTTGGGTCTCTTTAGGAGTTTATAAATTTAATCAAGGAGTATCATCATTTGTTAAACTAACCGATTTTAATACTCTAAAAAGTAAAAGAGTATATTTTGATAACATAAGATTTATTTTTCAAGAACCAACATATACAGCACCAGTTTTAACAGTGACATCACCGCAAAATAATTTAACAACAGAGGAATCTACTATTACAATAACAGGTTTTGCAACAGATATTGATAGTGATTTATCAATTATTGGAGTAAAAAATTTAACAACAGATGAGTATAAACAGGTATCTTTAAGTGGTTCTAGTGGTGATTTCTCTATAACACTTAATATTGTTGAGGGGGTTAATAGCATTAAAATATCTGCGGTTGACTTAAGGGAACTAAAAAGTAGCAAAGAGATAGAGATTACAAGAGTAATCAATAACGCAAATTTTTGTGAGCCAAATCCATGTAATCAAAGTAATAATGAAATCTGCATTTTAGATAACTCTGAAAATGGTTATAGTTGTAACTGTAATATTGGTTACATTTTAGAGAATGATATTTGTGTTGAGATTATTGAAAATAATCCTTGTAAACCAAATCCTTGCACAAAAGAGAATCAAATGGTTTGTGAAGTAATAACAGAGGAGATATATAGTTGTAGTTGTAATGATGGATTTGATTTATATCAAGGAAATTGTGTTCCAAAAGGTTTTCAGCATACTCAAAACTCATCCTCTTCTGGTTGTTCATATCAATCTCATTCAAACTCCACCTCTATTTTGTTTATTTTATTAACAATCTTATCATCTATTTTTATTTTCAGAAGAAAATTAAAAAAACAGTAAAAAATTAAAAAAATCAATATTTTTATTAGTTTTATTGTTTTAATTAAAGATAATATATATTTTTTTATTGACTTTATTTTTTTATTAATTAAAACATACTATTACTTTTTTTAGGATTTTTATGAGAAGATTATTTGTAGTTTTGTTACTATTATCACTCTCTCTTTTTGCTGGAGAGAAAAAAGTTAAACTTGATTCAAAAGCTTGGTCAAAACTTAATGTTTTTTTAAGTAATTTCTCTGAAGCTGCTCTTCCATTTTTTGAAGGAGGATATATTTCAAATTATGAGTTAATTAAATTTGGAATTCATCATAATGCAATAAACTATCCAAAAGAGATAAAATCAAATCCTAAAAATGAGACTCACTCAAAAAAAATCTCTAAAAAAGCGATATATAAAGCAGTTGATAAATATTTTGGTAAAAAGTTGACAAATAAGGATGATGATAAAATATTAATATTTTCAGAGGTGTTGGGGGAAAGTGAGAATAAACAGGAGTTCTATTTTATTCCTGAAAAAGATTCTTATTTAATTCCAAATGTTCCTGTTCAAATTGACCCAGTAACTTCACCAACAGGGGAGAGCTATCAATTTGTTCAAATTATTAAAATGGTAGAGTTATTAAACTCTAATTATAAAATAATTGCTAATGTTTATAGTATTAACTTAGATTCTTATGATATGCCAAAAAAAGCTATTAACAATTTAATGTTTAATATTGCTGTTGATAAGTGGACAACAGAGAAACCATCAATCAATAAAAAAATAGAGGCTATTGTTAAAAAAGATAAAAGTGGTCTTTATAAGTTGATAAATTATAAAGAGATTAAAGAGAATACAGATTCAGAAGTTAAAGAGTAGTGTTTTTTTAATAGAAAAATTTTCTTATTATATTTTTTCTTATAAATAAGAAAAATAGTTATAATTTTAATCTCTTTTAAAATAAAAAAATAATCATAATGTAATATTTGTAAAATTGATGATTAACCCCTATTTTAGATCTGTTTTCACTTTTTTTTTAGTGGAGATTATGATATAGTTTATATGGTTTTGATTAGAGATATAAAATGTAGCTTTTA
>DYRY01000082.1:0-205 GCA_020718465.1 Anaeromyxobacter dehalogenans
TTTGATTTGGATGATTTAGGATTTGATGAACCAAAAAGTAAACCAAAAGCTAAAGATGATTTTGATTTGGATGATTTAGGATTTGATGAACCAAAAAGTAAACCAAAAGCAAAAAATGATTTTGATTTAGATGATTTAGGAGTTCCCAATGATAATTTATTTGATTTAGATTCACCAAAAACAAATGATTTTGATTTAACATCTC
>DYRY01000082.1:305-12091 GCA_020718465.1 Anaeromyxobacter dehalogenans
TTGATTCAAACAAAGATGAATCTGATGATTTTGATTTAACATCTCTTGATTCAAACAAAGATGAATCTGATGATTTTGATTTAACATCTCTTGATTCAAATAAAAACAATGTTGTTGAAGCACCAGATTTTGATTTATCAAAAGATAATGATTTAAATAGTGAACTTGATAAAACATTAAATGATGAAGAGTTAATTGATTTAGACTCTTTAAAATTGGAATTCCCAGAAGATATGACTCTAATACTATCTATTCCAATTTTTGGAAAACTATCTGAATTATCAAAAAATGAGTTAGATATCTTTCAACTTGTTCATAACTTCTCTATTGTTTCTGATATTATCTCAAATTCAGAGATTTCAGAGGGAAAAACCTATCAAATTCTTCAAATGCTTTCAGATGAAGGTTTTATAAATCCAGAATAAAATTTATTTATTAAAATAAAAATAATTACTAAAATTTTATTAATGCTAATTTATATAACTGAATAGTAATTTTTTTAATATAGAAAATTCAGATTTTTTTGTGGATGAAAATAAAAAACATATCTATTTTTTTCTTGCTATTGGAATTACAGAATTTAGAGCTTTTTGATACCACTCTTTTGATTTTTCATCATTTTGAGGAGTTCCCATTCCCATTTTATACATTTTACTAAGATGTAAATAGGATGTTTTAATTCCATTTAAAGCTGCTTTTTCATACCAAATAAATGCTTCATTATACATATTTTTAGAGAAAAATGTATCACCAATTTTTAGTTGAGCTCCACCATGATTTAGATTTGCAGCCATCTCATACCAAACAAATGCAAAATCTTCATCTTTAACAACACCAATTCCAGCACTATAAATATGCCCTAAAAATATTTGAGCCTCAACATCTCCCTCTTTTGCTAAATCTCTCATCCATTCAACAAAAATCTCTCTATCACTATCAAAACCAACTCCATGATAAAAATCAACCCTTAACTCTTTTAAATCTTTTATAAACTCAAATTTTGCAGCTCTAACTCTCCATTTAAAAAAATCATTCTCTTTTTTAATTGGTATAGTATTATAGAGGTAGAGCATTATAATAGCTTTTTGATCACTCTCATCACCAATACAAAATATATTTTCACACCATAAAGATAAATCCTCTTCATTATCTGGTAATACACCATATTTTAATGTTAGAGTACCATATACTTGATCTAAATCCATAAAAACTCCTTCTCTATTTTGTTTATCTTTGTTGTTTTTTATTGATGAGTTTTTGTTATATTTTTCTAACTTCATTTATTTAATCTACTATTTTTTTTTATTTTTGTCAATCTATAATATATATGTATATTTTTTGAATAATTCTTGACAAATCAAAACTATAAACAATAAAATAAAATATTAAATTATTTTTGGTGGTATAAAATGAATTTACTAAATCATAATGTAAAAATATCTGATAACACTTATCATATTCAAACAGAATACTGTTCAAGACATGGAGACCCTTTTGTTCAAACTCAAATATTCTCAAATGGTTCTATTTTATGGCATAGAAAAGAGAATATTCCCCTAAATTTAGAAAAAGATGATATAAATAGTATTTCAAATAAATCTCACAAAATGGCACTTCTATTTTTGAAAAGATTTTCCCCTAAATTTCCAATAATTCAAGGAGCAATATCTAAATTTCAAAAAACAACAACAAGTGCTATAATGGTAATGGATGTTTTTTCAAAAGAGGAGGGAATTCCAATTACAGGTATTAATACAAATCATAATGCATGTTATCTATTTAATAATCTCTATAATGAGTTGGATCGAGAAATAAAAGAGATTTTCAAAACAACATTAAAACAGATATCAGCAGTTTTAGATGAAAGTAAATCAGTTTTTGTTGGAAAAATTGATGAATCTGTATATATGTATGGAATGCTTGTTGATACATCAAAAACAACATCTGGATTTTTATTAAATATTGCAATACCACAATTTATTAATGATGTTTACTCAAAATTGATATAAACATATTTTTTAATGAATTTTTTTTAAGCTATTTCGTTTAATAGCTTTAATGTTTCTTTTTTAACACTTTTATAGGAGGTTTTATGAATGTTTCTGCTATTCAGAAGGCAATTGATGATGTGAAAAAAATGGTGGTGAGGGTATTATTGCAACAGATATCTTTGGGCGTCAGGATAGTATGGCAATAGCTGGATTTAATACAAATCCACAAGCTTGTGCTCTTTTTAACAGAATTTTTGCACAACTTATTAAAAATTTAGAGGGAGCTAATTTTCCAACAAATTTGAGCTACTATACACTTATGTTAGAGGATGGAAAAGCAGTTTTTGTTGGTCATATTAAAGATTCTGATTTTATGTATGGAATGCTTGCTGATTTTACAAAAATTCAGCAAGGAATGTTAACAAACATTGTTTTACTACAATTTATTAAACAGATTACAACTGCTATTAATGATTAAAATATTTGTAAAATTCTCTTTAAATAAAAAAAAAGTTTTTTTTAATAAAAGATTTAATTTTTATTTAAAACAAAAAAGAGTATTTTTAATAACTTTTTTTATATTTTTCAACAATAATCAATAGATAATTTTTAAGTTATCTATTTTAAGGAGTATTTTATGTATAAAATTCTTTTTTTTCTTATTCCAATTTTAATTTGGGGTGGAGATGCTTCTAAATTTAACTTAATTGGTTTTTCAAAAGATGGCTCTAATGTTGCTTTTCAACGCTATGGTATTATGGATGGTAGTGGTTTTCCATATTCAGAAATATTTATTATTAAAACAGAAAAAAATGATTACTTTGTTCAACCAATTAAAACAGTTTTAGAGGATGAAAACTCAACAGAAGAGATTGCTAAAACTAAAAATTTATCTGTTGCAACTCCACATTTGAAAAAAAGTAAAGTTGTGTTGGGTAATATTGGAACAAAAGTGGCAATGGATTCTGAAAAAAAAGAGGAATCATCTGAAGAAGGTGAAAAAATAGAAAAAATTAAAACAAAAAGCTCCAATAAAAATGAAAAAGAGAGATTTCAACTAACAATCAATGGAAAAATCTATAATTTATCTCTTGAACAGTATGATTTTGGTGCTAAAGATGAGAGTTTTGAGATTCAACCAGCCATTTTTACACTCTATTTAGAATCAAATGGAAAACAGATTACTCTTCAAAAAGACACATCACTTCCAAAATCAAGAGGATTGGTATTCTCATATACAATAAATTCTGTATATACACATAATAACTACATTGCAGTTTTTGTTGAGGTTCAATCTCTTGGATTTGAGGGACCAGACACAAGACAACTTATCATAACAGGAAAATTACAAAAATAAAAAAATATTCAGCTCTAAAATAATCAAAAAGTTTACTTTTAAAAAACCAATTATACATGTTATATTTTTTATTATTAAATAAAGTAACAACTCTGTTTTTATTGTATAAACCAATATTTAAATTATTATTACTTTTAAAAATATACAAATTTAAATAAGAATTAAACAATTTTTATACATACCACCATAAAATCCGGGAATATATATAAATACAAGATATAAAAATAATTTGAATATGAGATTATTATGAGCCATGAGGGGCTCGAACCCTCGACACCCTGATTAAGAGTCAGGTGCTCTACCAACTGAGCTAATGGCTCATCAATAAAGGGGTTATACATATTTTATTTTTTTTGTCAAGAAAAAATAATATTATTTTTTATATAAAATATTAAATAGTTGCAGATTTTTTTAAAATTATATATAATATTATTGTGTGTAATATTAGGAGTATCTATGAAAAAGTCTCTATTTATACTGCTATTTTTAGTTATATCTCCATATCTTATTGGAGATCCATTTGAAGCTTATGATGGAACAGAGTCATGGTATCAAAAATCCGATGAAAATAGTGGTTCTTTTGCCTATTTTGATTCATCTTATACAGAAGATATGACAAAATATCAGGCATATCTAAAAATGAAACAGAATAAGAACAAATTTGCAAAGAAAAATAACCCTTTTAGTCGTTCAACAAAGGCAGCAAAAAAAGCAGACTCTGGTAAAATGGATGAGCTAGATAGAGTTAAAGACAATGAAAATGTTAAATCTACAGTTCAAGACCAAGACTCTGCTGGTGATTTTTTTTCTAAAATTGAAAATAAATCAAAAGGTGATGAAACAACAGAGTTAAAAATTGAAGATACAAATAAGGATGAAACTGTAAATATTGATGTTGATGAAAAAAAAGATGACAAAAAAAGTGAATTTGATGAGAATGGAAACTTTGTTGATATTGAAGAGCTTGATTAATTTTAAAGGATTGGTAAAATGAGAAATCTATTAACTCTATTTATAGCCATTTTTATAGTTGCATGTAGTTCTCCTGGAACAGAGAGTGCTCCAACTCTATCAATGACTCCTTCTGATAAGTTAGAGTTTCAGGCAGTTTTAATATCTCAAACTGCAACAGAGAATTTAAAGCTAACAAATATTGGTGAGGGAGAGTTAGAAATATATGCTATAACTCTTCAAAATCAATCAAAAGTTGATTTTAGAGTATCATCTCTTCAAACAAGTTATGGAACTAACACAACTATTGAAGATGCAACATATCCTATCAAACTTAAAAAAGATGAGTATATTAATATTAAGGTGGTTTTTGAACCAACAGAAGAGGGCATTAAAGAGACAACAATTCTATTTAAAACAAATGTTAAAGGAAAAGAGAGTTATGAGTATATGATAACATCTGTTGGTCTTTATCCTGAGATTGATGTTCAATCAAGTGGTTTAAAAAATGTAACTAATTTAACAGTAAAAGCATGTCCAGATGGATGGCCTGTTGTTAGACCAACTAGTAAAATTGATATATGCAATTTAGGAAATGCTCCTTTAAAAATAACAGAACTTAATCTTCAGGATAAATCAGGAAGTTTTGAGATTGAAGAGATTAATCTACCTATAAAAATTATTAATTCTGGTGTTGAAAAAAGATGTGTTCAAGGGCTTGCAATATGCCATAAAACAAATCCAAATGAGACAAATAAATTAACAATTATCAACAACACTTCATATTCTGAATATGTTATAAATTTAACATCTGAATAGAGTGATTTTTCTGTTTTTTTATTAATATTTTTTATTAATAAAAAATCTGCTTCATATTTTTTTGGAATATTGATGTCAATTTTTGCTATTGCAGACCTTCATCTATCCCTTTCAAAACCTGAAAAAAATATGTATTTTGTTAATAAAAATTGGGAAAACTATTTAGATATCTTAAAAAAAAACTGGATTAGTAGTATATCTAAATCAGATATAATCCTTATTCCTGGTGATATCTCTTGGTGTATGAATCTTTCTGAACTAAAAACTGATTTTGATTTTCTCAACTCACTTCCAGGAAAAAAAATTCTCACAAAAGGAAATCATGACTACTGGTGGAGTACTCAAAAAAAAATAAATGCCACTTTTGAAAAAAATGGATGGGATTTCATTATACTACAACATACTCTTTTTGAAACAGATGAGGTTATTATAACTGGCATAAAGGGAGAAGATTATTATCCAAATGGAGATGAAGAGCAACAAAAAAGATATAGTAGAGAGATTATTAGATTGCAACTTGCTCTTAAAATATTATTAAACTCTACTAATAGTGAAAAAAAAGTTAAAATATTAATGCTTCACTATCCTCCATTCTCTTTTGAACAACAAACAACACCAATTTTAGAAGAGATTTTAAAACATAAAATTGATTATGTTATATTTGGACATCTTCATGATATTAAAAATAGAGCTTTTTTTAATAGAAAAATTGGAGATACTCAATTCTATTTGGTAAGTTCTGATATTTTAAATTTTGATCCAATAAAAATTCTTTGAATTTTTATTTTTATTACTATTACTATTACTATTTTATTTTTTCTTTTGGTATATTTTTAAAAAAAAAGTTCTTTAACATATTTTAAGGCTAAAATGAATTTTTTTATCTATATTTATCTCTCCCTTTTTATTGGCGATGAGATTCGATTTCACTTTTTTGATGAAATTAAACATTTTTCTGATTTTAATTATAACTCTTTTAATGATGAAACATTAAAAAAAAATAAAAAATCAAAAAATTATAAACTAAAAAATGAAAACAGTGAAATATATCTATTTCATAAAAACAGATATATTGAAAAAATCCCCTTTTATGGAGAGTATAATGATTTTATTAAAAATTATATTGATTTATACTCAAATAGTTGGAGAAAATCTTTTCAAAGAGTTATTGGAAGAGGTTTTCAATATAAAGAGATGATTGAGAATATTTTAGATAAAAAAACTCTTCCAAATGAGCTATTTCTTCTCCCTTTTGTTGAAAGTAGTTATATTGTTAAAGCTGAATCATCTAAAAAAGCAGCTGGATTATGGCAGTTTATTCCATTTACAGGCTCTTTAATGGGACTAAAAATTGATGTTTTTAGAGATGAAAGATTAAATCCAGAGAAATCAACAGAACATGCAACTAAATTTTTAAAAATACTTTATGAAAGATATGGTGATTGGAATTTTGCATTAGCAGCTTATAACTGTGGACCTGGTTGTGTTGACAAAAGAATTAAAGAGAATTATGAAACTTTTGAGGATAATCTTTTTAATTTTTGGTCAATTTATGAAACATTCCCTAAAGAGACACAAAACTATGTAGCAAAGTTTCATGCAGTTTTTTGGTTAGATAGAGAGTTGACTGATTTTAATATGACTCCAGAGATTTTTGAAGAGGAGGAGCTTTTTACATACACTCTTGAGAATCCAATTCCAGTTAGTATAATATCAAAAGCATCTGGATTATCTTATGATAAAATTTTAGAGTATAATCCAGAGTTAATATCTGGAGTAACTCCACCAGATATTCAGAACTATCAGATATCTCTTCCAATATCAGTTAAAGAGATTTTTGAAAAAAAAATTGTTGAACTAAAAAAAGAGATTCAATCAGGTTTTATTTTTCACACTCTTAAATCAGGAGAAACACTTTCACATCTTGCAGTTGAGTATCACACATCTTCATCCTCTATTATGCTTTCAAACAAAATAAAAAATCCTAAAGAGCTTAAAATTGGTCAAAAACTGCTTATTCCAATAGACCCAATTAAGCTTGGTGACAGATTCACAGATAAAAAATCCCCCCTAAAAATAAATGAAAAATCAGATAATAAAAGTGTTCAAAAAAATATTATCACCTATAAAATAAAAAAAGGGGAAACATTATGGAGTATATCAAGAGATTTTAACATCTCTTTAGATGATATCAAAAAAATTAATCCATTTTTTAACTCTAAAACACTGTATGTGGGACAATCACTTCAACTTCCTACCCCTAAAAAATCAACAACAGACCCATTTTTACCCAAACATAAAAGAGTTGTTGCAGTTAATTATAACCTTAAAAAAGGGGATAGTCTTTGGAGTGTTGCCATAAAGTTTAAAACACCACTTGATGAGCTTAAATTTCTTAATAAAATAATGAAAACATCTAAACTTCAGATCGGAATGGTTTTAAAAATGTTTGTCTCTTCAGAGATTTATGAAGCAAATAAAACTCAATTAAAAAAAATAACTCTACAATAAATCTATTATTTTTTATCTTGACCAATTTTCCGATTGAATCTTTAAATAAATATACTATAATAAAGATGTTATCTACTTTTTTGAGGAAAAAATGAAAATAGTAACTATAACACTTTGCTTACTCTCTTTTTTGATTTATGGAAATCAAAATATGGATAAAACTGTGAATTTAATTGAACAGATGCAAAAAATGAATGGACAAAAACTAACACCTCAACAAGAAGAGATGCTAAAATCACTAAAAAATCTCTCTAATTTTCAGGAGATTCAGAAACAACTATCAAATCAAAATAGTTATCAACCACAAAAAAATCAGCAAAAAAGCAACTTTGATGAAATATTTATAGATCAAAGAGAGGCAAATCCACATATTATTGATTTTTATGACTTAAAACAAGTTGAAACAAAAACTTTATCAGAAGATACAAATAAACTTGAAAAGGCTCTTTTGAAAAATCCAAATAATATTAAATTAATGGAGAGATTAGCAACAGAGTATATTTTAAAAAAAGAGCCTCAAAAGGCCTTAGTTCACTATCAAAATATATTAAAACAGAAAAAAGATGATATCTATACTCTTGAACAGATTGCTCTCTGTTATAATGAGATTGGTAATAGAGTTGAAGAGGAGAATATATATCAAAATTTGCTAGAACAAAAAAAAGATCCATTCTATTTTTATCAACTTGGAATTATATATCATTCTCAAAAAATGGATGAAAAATTTAGTAAAATTTTAGATGAGTTAAAAAATATAACAGTTTCTGAAGATGAAATAACTCCTGATTATCTAAATATGCTTAAAGAGTTAAAAAATTAACAAACTATCCTTGAAAAAAATCTAATGTTCTGTTAAACCTATATATTAATTTTTATTGTGTTGATATGATAAAATTACTCTATCTATTTTTTACTATTGTTTTAATGGTTGGATGTATGTCTCACTCTGTTCACCAAACAGCTGAGATTTTAGACAAAGATGATTTAGAGATTGGTTTTGCACTCTCTACCTATCCCAATGGTTATGTAAATGATGATTTTCATATTAGATTTCCACTATCTGAATATTTTGAGCTTGGATTAGGTTCTTCACTAATTCTTCGTGGGTTTGATGCAGATTTAAAATTTCAAATGCTAAGATTAGGAGAGGCACATCAACAATTTGCAGTTGCTTTTCAGGCAAAACCATCAGTTTCATTATCAAATAACAACACCTACTCAAATTTTGCTATTGGTTTGTTGATATCAAAACGATTATCATCTCAAACTGTTATTTATAGTAGATTTGCATATATTATCCCAATAAATGAGTATGAGGATTTAGAGGCCTCTGATTATGAGCCTTACTATCAAGAGGATTTTAAAGATTTAATAACACTTAATGCTTTTGTAAAATATCAAGCTACTTTAGGAGTCTCTTTTGAAGGAAATCAATTTTTTATACGACCAGAAGTGAATTTTCTTTATATCGATAGAAAAATAAGTGATATCTGGATAATGCCCTCACTTCAAATTGGTTCATTTTTATAATTTTATAAAAAAACAAAAAAATATATCTATCCTTTTATTATAAAAAAAGATTAATTCATATTTTTTTAAATAGTATATTTGAAACTTTTTTATCTATATAACGTCATTAATAATATTATAACTGTATTTACAATACAGACTTTCTTTATTATTTTTATAGAAAAAGATTTTTTAATTTTTGTTATAATTATTTTTTATTTTATGACTTCAATTTATAAAATTTGTGATTTTTTAACTTTTTTTTACTCAAAAAATATTTTTTTGGTAAATATCTTGAAAATAGGATAAAAATATTTTATGATAGAGTGTTTTGTATGGAGTGGGGTTATGAAGATTATTTGCGATCAATGTGGAGCTAAATACTCTGTTGATGATTCAAAAGTTCAAAATAAAAGTTTTAAAATAACTTGTAAAAAATGTGGTAACAAAATTGTGATTCACCCAAATGAGGATATCTCTAAAATTTCAGATGAAGATAAAACTGTTGCAGATGGTTCCCCTTTTTCTGACACAGATTGGGGACAAACTGGTGGTGATGAGATGGAATTTGATGATCAAGCCACAAAAATTTTTAGTTATAATGATGTTAATAATCCAGAAGAACAAAAATCTTCAACTCCTGCTCCTATTACAAGTGGGGCAGATTGGTATATTCATGTTAATGGTGAGCAAAAAGGTCCTTTAAAACTTCAAGAACTCCAAAAATTCATCCAAACTCAAAAACTCTCTGAGTATACAAATGCTTGGAGAACTGGTATGGCTGATTGGATTTATATTAAAGATATTCCTGAACTTTCAACTTTTATTGTTACTTCACCAAAAAACACTGAAAATCCATTTGGAGGTGTTGATGGTGGTGATAAAGCTACTGCTTTTGGTAAAATGTCACTTCTAAATGATACAGATGCAGAGTCTCTTTTTAAAAATGCCCCAAATAATGAGACAATTCCTAGAATGAGTGGAAATAGTGGTTCTCTATTTAATAAAAACAGTTCAATGGGTAGTGATGCCCCATTTCAAACAGATAGCACTCTATCCTCTTTTGGAAACAAGAATGGAGGAAGTGGAATAGATTTAAAATCACTTATCAATAGTGAATCAATTGATGATGATGATGATGCAGATGCCTCATCAAAATCAAAAGTTATAGATTTTAGAGATATTGCAGGAAATAATGCAAAAAGAGTTGTTGTTCAACATGCAAGTTTTAATACTGGAGGAGGAGAATCTAAAGGTAGCAAAAAAGGATTAATGATTGCATTAGTAATAATGGTTATTGTTGCAATTGCTGCTGTTGGATTTGTTATTAAAACAATGATGGGAAAATCAGAGGCTTTTAAAATTGCAATTGGTTCTGATCCTATTGGGGCAACAGTTTTTATTAATGGGGAACAAAAAGGTTTTACTCCTGCAACTCTTGATTTGGAAAAAGGAAATTATAGTATAAAACTATCAAAAGATGGTTTCGAAGAGAAAAATGAGTTTTTAACTATTAATTCTGCAACTACACAGATGTATAAAATGGAGGAGAAATTCTTCTCTATTGAACTTAAATCAGAACCATCTGGAACTGTTTTTATTAATGGTGAAAATAAAGGTGATACACCAATATCCCTAAAATTAAAAAAGGGTGAGTATAACCTTAAAATAAGCAAAGAGGGTTTTGATGATATTGATGGAAAACTTGATGTTGCAACAAATGATTCAAAATCTTTTACCCTTGAAAAACAGGAGACTAAAGTTGCATCAAATAAAGTTGTAGATGATTCAAAAACAACTAAAACAACTAAAACAACTAAAGTAGATGCAAAAATAAATAAATCAACTAAAATAGAAACAAAAAAAGAGACAACAGAAAATGTAGCAGTTAAAGATACAAAAAAAGAGGATTTAGATGATATTTTGGGTAGTAAAAAAGTTACACCTAAAAAAGAGGAGAATCTTCCAGAAAAATTAACAAAAGATCAGGTATTAAATGTTATTAAATCTGTATCTCCAGCAGTTTCTGATTGTGGTCAAAAAGCTGGAATCTCAGGAACAGTTAAGGTTAAGTTTCAAGTAAATGGAAGTGGTGCAGTTTCTAATATTGAGGTTGATCCTGCTGCTGGAAAAGCTGCAAATTGTATCACAAGCAAAGTTAGAGGAATGCGTTTTTCAAAATTTTCTGGTGCAGCATTTCCTGTTACTTTCCCATTTAAAATCTAATCATAATATCTAAATAGTTAAACTTTAAAAACATTTTATAATTTTTATTTTTTTATTATAAATAGTTCTTTAATATCATAATTAATTAAAAAGCTGAAAAGATAAAAGCTGAAAAGATAGTTGAAATTCAGGATAAATATAAACCTCTGTTTTATCTTTATTATTTTGTCCATCTTTAACAAGCCAACCAGAAAATCCATCAGGAGTATCTCTATCTCCAGGCTGAACAATAACGTGAAGTAATGCTGATAGAGTTATTGATAAATTTGGAAGAATATTATAACCAATTTTAAAACGACCAATATTATGTTGTATATCCCAATCATTATCTTCAAAATTTTTATTTAAATCTATTTTATTAAAATGAATATTAGACATCTTGCATAACCTCGAAACATGCTAAACTCCTCTATTCATGTTGA
>DYRY01000083.1 GCA_020718465.1 Anaeromyxobacter dehalogenans
ATCATTATGCCATTTTGTATTTATATTTGTTACAATAACATCTTTTAGAAGATGTTTTACACTTCTTTCAGGAACTGAAAATCTTGAAAAATCTATGATTTGACCAGCACCAAATTCAAAAAAACTACCATTTCCATTCTCTGCCATATCATTCATATAAATTTGAGCATTTGAATCAAACCCACCAAGATTATAGTAGTAGCCTGTATGAATTTGAACAGAGTCTACATACTCTCGATTTCCCTTTTCAAATGCAATTAAAGAGTCAACCTGATCTAATATATCTGCTTTACTCTGAAGCTCCTCTGTTCCAACCCAAGGAGCTCCATCACTTATAAAAATAATCACATAGTATGAGCTAACAATCTCATCAGCCCCTTTTGCTTGTTGAATATCATTAGATATTAAATCCCTCACAACATTAAGTGCAGCAGAAAAGTTTGTCCAGCCACCATCAGAAGGAGTTGGTGGAATTGTATTATTTGGGTTTGACTCCTCTAAAACAATCTCTTCAAAAGCCTCTTTATCATTTGTAAAACCAGATATAAGAGAGGCATTTGTTGATAGATTTACAAGAGAGTAAAAAATAGTCTCATCTTCAGGAGCTTCATCAAGATATAGTAGAAGTGGTGCATATCTTCTCTCTCCATTTGGATCTGTTCCAAGAGCAAAAGAGAGATCTTGATTACTTCCTGATTTATCAAGAATAAATATATATTTAAGATTTGATTTTATCTTATTTGCCTCAATTGTACAGAAATCAACATGTGCATTAACTGTCATATTTGAGAGAATTTGATAGCGATCCAATTTTTTTAAAGGCTCCTTACCACAGGAGTTGAAAAATAAAAAAGATATAAGTAAAATAAATATTTTAAAACTCATTAGCTTCCCTCAACAAGTGTTCTAAAATCATAATACACTCTATCACCATCCTCAATATCATTATAATCAACAACAACTCTAAATGTTCTCATTTCTGAAATTAGAGGAACTCTTTCAATAATATTAAAACGGATAAGATTTCCATTTGAGACATCAAAAAGAGACATATTATCTATATCTATATCAAAACATCTATGGATTACTCCATTAAACTCTCCAACTCTTTGAAGATTTACATTATATTTGTATATTAATGAGTTTATTCCTTTTGTATTATAAATATTAACAGATGTATTTAATCTTACCTCTTCAGAATTGACAACTCCATCACCATCAATATCACCAAAAGCATCAGCAGAGTCATTTGGATTTAATCCAAATCTTACCTCTAAATCATCAGGAATACCATCAAAATCAGTATCAAAATTATTTGGATCAGTGTGGGTTAAATTCTCCTCTTCACAATTTGTTAAACCATCAAGATCACTATTCTCTTGTCTATCCTCACACAACTTTAGATATTGTTGATTATAAAGATCTATACCAGAAAGATAAATAAGTTGATCTCGATAACCATCTCCATTTGTATCATATTTTAGCCGTGATGTTCCATATTTTTCCATATTTTCATGAGCATCAGGTAAACCATCTCTATCAAAATCCATAACAAGTCGATCTTTATCAAACTTAACTGAATAATTAGAGGCATAAATATCAACAAACTCTACTCCACTTTGAAGACAGTAGTTATAAATTGTTACATTTAGTTTTTTATATTCAGGTATAATATCATACTCAAGAGTTGTTAATTCCTCTCTACTACAGGAAAAAAATAGAGTGATTAAAATTAAAAGTAGAAAAGTTTTCAACTCTCCTCATAATCAATAAACTTATTTAAGTGTATTATATAATAAAAATTTTGTCAATATTATAGCAAATATTTGTCAAAAAAGTGATAATTACAATAATAACACAATTTTAAACTTAACTTTTTTCAAAATAATTTTATAAAATTTTTGTTGAATAAAACTTTATTAAACTTTCTTTATTTTTATAATAAAAAGTTGTCATTTTACTCTAAATTTTCTATAATCAGATTGTTTGATGTATATTTGGAGTTTTTATGAAAAAATTAACACAAGAACAGATTGAGAGAGTTGTCTCTGTTGAGTGTAGAGACCCTTTTGAGTTTCTTGGAATGCATTTTATTGATGAAGAGAAAAAAAAAGGAGTTGTTGTTAGAATGTTCTACCCTGAGTTAGAGAATGTCTATCTTGTTGAGAGTGATTCAAAAAAAACACATAGAATGAAATCAATTGATTCTAATGGTATTTATGAGTTACAATTTAATGATGAGATAGAGTTTTTTCCATATAAATATAGAGTTCTTAATAAAGCTGGTGAAAGTTGGGAGATTGATGATCCTTATAGATTTTGGCCAGTTTTAGGAGAACAAGATATTTACTTTCTAAATGAAGGTACTCATATGAAGGCATATGAGAAATTAGGTGCTCATCTCATAGAACATCAAGGTTCAAAAGGGGTTCATTTTGTTGTTTGGGCACCAAATGCAAAACGGGTAAGTGTTATTGGTGATTTTAATCGATGGGATGGTCGAATTCATCCAATGAGAGTTTTAAATGGTGGTTTTTGGGAGATTTTTATTCCAAATATCAATGAAGGAGAGATTTATAAATTTGAGATAAAGGCTCAAAATGATGCACTTCTTTATAAACTGGATCCTTATGCCTCCTATTCAGAACTTGCACCACAAACAGTCTCAATTGTTTATAATATAGACAACTATGATTGGAATGACTCTGAATGGATGAAAATCAGAAAAGAGAGAAACTCTCTTAATGCACCAGTATCAATATATGAGCTTCATATTGGTTCTTGGAAAAGAGATTGGAAAAATGAGTATCTAAACTATAGAGATTTAGCTCATGAGTTAGTTCCATATATTAAAAATATGGGATATACACATATTGAGCTTTTACCAATAATGGAACATCCATTTTATGGCTCTTGGGGATATCAGGTAACTGGTTATTTTTCACCAACAAAAAGATATGGAGAACCACGAGATTTTATGTATTTTGTTGACTATTGCCATCAAAATGGTATTGGGGTTATTCTTGATTGGGTTCCAGCACACTTTCCAAAAGATGATTATGCTTTAGCTCATTTTGATGGAACCGCACTTTATGAGCATGAAGATCCACGAAAAGGGGAACATCAAGATTGGGGAACTTTAATTTTTAATTATGGTCGTTATGAGGTTAGAAATTTTTTAATCACTAATGCGATATTCTGGCTTGATAAGTACCATATTGATGGTTTGAGAGTTGATGCTGTTGCATCAATGTTATATCTTGACTATTCAAGAAAGGATGGCGAGTGGGTTCCAAATAAATATGGTGGTAGAGAGAATTTAGAAGCAATTGAGTTTTTAAAAATGTTTAATGAAAAAGTTTATGAGCTTTTTCCTGATACAATGACAATTGCAGAGGAATCTACTGCTTGGCCAGCAGTTTCAAGACCACTTTATACTGGTGGATTAGGTTTTGGCTTTAAATGGAATATGGGATGGATGCATGATATTTTAGACTATTTTGCAAAAGATCCTGTTTTTAGAACATATCATCATAATGCACTTACATTTTCGCTTTGGTATGCTTTTCACGAAAATTTTGTATTATCAATATCTCATGATGAGGTTGTTCATGGAAAAGGCTCTATGATAAACAAAATGAGTGGTGATTTATGGCAAAAATTTGCTAATTTAAGGCTATTTTATCTCTATATGTATACTCATCCTGGTAAAAAATTAACATTTATGGGGATGGATATTGGCCAGTGGAGAGAGTGGAATCATGATAGTGGTTTAGATTGGCATCTTTTACAAGAAGAGAAACATGAAAAACTTAATTATTTTGTTAAAGATTTAAACTCACTTTATACAACAAAAGAGGTTCTATTTAAAAATGATTTCTCTTCTGATGGTTTTGAATGGATAGATTTTCAAGATAGCCAACAAAGTATTATTAGTTATATTAGAAGATGGGAGAGTAAATTTATTGTTTGTGTTCTGAATTTCACACCTGTTGTTCGCCAAAACTACAGAATTGGTGTTCCTGATGAGGGAGTATATAAAATAGCTTTTAATACTGATAGTGAGTATTATGGTGGTAGTAATGTTGGAGATGCTATTGAATTAGCTACTGAAAAAATTGAGTGGCAAAAAAAACTATACTCAATAAAAATATCACTTCCTCCACTCGCTGGTGTTGTGATTGAGAAAATTCGTTAATTTATGCTACTCCAAGCATTTATAGCACTTTTTAATTACATGAAGAAAAATTAAGTAAATATAATATAGTTTTTTACATTTAAATTAAAAACAATAGATTTTTTTATCTTGTGTTTAATTTTTTCTTTCTTAAATTTTTTGTTTTATTATAGTGTTTATTTTATTTCTTTGTATGGAGGTTTTATGGCAGAAGAGAAAACTTATCTTGAATTATCAGAGGATGCAGGTGTTTCACACAAATTTTATGAGGTTGTTGTTGATGATACAAAAATGACAATTCGTTATGGGAGAATTGGTGATTCAGGACAAACATCAACAAAAGTTTTTGCTTCAAATGATTTAGCAAAAAAAGAGGCTGCTAAAAAAATAAAAGAGAAAAAAAACAAAGGCTATGAAGAGGCAGTAATGGGGGTAAGAAAAAAAAGAAGTATTACTCGTCGTGTTGTTCAGAGTGAACGTTCAACAGCAAAACAATCTCCCGTTTTATGGAAATTTAATACAGGACGAAATGCTTTTGGTATATTTATAAATGATAAAGAGGCTTGGGTTGGTAATGAAAGTGGTGATATTTATGTTCTTGATCACTCTGGAAAAGTTCTGAATCAATATAAATTACCTGATGGTGTAAAAGCAATTGTTGCTGATGGTGAGTGGATTTATGCAGGTTGTGATGATGGAAATGTTTATGACTTAACTGGAAAAATCCCACGAATTGCTTATGAGATATCTGAAAATGTTGATATCTATTGGATTGATGTTAATAATGCTCTTCTTGGTGTTTCAGATGCTGGTGGAACTGTTATGATTGCAAATCATGAAGATGAAGATTTATGGGAAAGAAAAAGTAATGGTTCTGGTGGTTGGATGGTAAGATGCGATCAAGATTATATATATCATGGTCATAGTGGTGGTGTTACAGCATATCATGGTTGGAATCAACCTGTTGTAAAATGGAATACATCGTTACCAAGTTCTGTACTTTTTGGTTGGCAAGAGAGGGATCATGTTTATGCTGGTTGTACTAATTCAAGAGTTTATGAAGTTTATAAACAGGATGGAAAAATAACAATGGAGTATAAATGTGATAATGCAGTTTTCTCTTGTGCAACATCTCCAGATGGTGAGTATGTTTTTGCTGGTGATAACTACTCCTCTGTTTACTGCTTTAAACGAGATGGAAGTCGTTTATGGAAATTGGGTAGTGGTTGTGGCTCTCCACTCTCTATGCAGTATCATAAAGATAAAGTATATATTGTAACAACAGATGGCTCTTTAGCTTGTATTGATGGAAGTGAAGAAGCTATTAAAGCAGCAGAAGCAGGAACAGTTCCTCAAATTATTGATATTAAAGCTCCAACAAAAATTATTGCTGTTTCTAATAGTATTGAACCCGATGATGTTCTCGCCTCTTCACTATCCACACTATCTGGTGTTATTATAACTTGTGTACAAGAGGGGGAAAAACTAAGAATGAAACCTATTGGTGAGATTTCAGAGTGTTCAATAGGAGCAACAACAATCACAGCCTCTTCAACTCAATATCATACTGACTGGCATATTCAATTTCCTAAAAATTTAAGAGAAAATGGTGCCTTTTATCTTGTGGATGAGGTTAAAGAGTCTACAACATCTAGCTTCTATCGTTCAAAAGGGAATATTAGAAAAATTAAATTTTAATAAATCTCTATTTTTTGAGTTTTATAGATTATTCAGCAGAGAAGAGGAATGGAAATGCAACAATACATTTTCCACCATCAGGTTTAACAAATTGCCATCTCTCAACTTGTCTTTTTAAACAGCTTACAAGAGAGGCATTTTTTATTGTGTCTTCATCAATTGATACACTCTCAACTTTTCCCTCTAAATCAATTATCCAACGAAGCTTAACTTTACCTTTTAAATCACGAAATCTTTGAAGCTCTTTTTCGTAACAGTATTGGATTGTTTTGCTTTTCTGTGTTACCACTTTTTGAATATCTGATTGTTTACAGAAATTACCAAAAGTTGCACCTGTTGTTGGTTTTGCAATGATTTTTCGCTCCCCCTTTTGACCTTTTGTAAGAGAAACTTTTGTTCCACGACCACCACCAGTATCAATATCACCAGTTCCACCAATTCTACCATATCCAGTTCCACCACCACCAGTTCCTGTTCCTCTAAATCCCATACCACCAGAACCTTGACCAGCAATAAACTCATCACCACTTGTTCCATTAAATGATGCAGCAAGACGATTTCCAACTCCACTATCACCTGCAACAAGTTGATTCATACCTCCACCATGAAGAGTTGAACCCATTGCACCAAAAACTCCACGAGCTTTAAGGTTTTGTGTGATTAACTCTTGGCGTGCTTTAGGAAGTTTTGTTTTAATATATTTTGGAGTATCTTTATCTCCAATTTTACCCTCTTTTCCTGCTGCTTTTTTACCAATATCCTCTGCAACTTTTCCCTCTTTTTTCTCTTTTTCAACTTCAGGATCTTCCTCTTTTTTCTCTTCCTCTTCAATAATCACTTTGGCAAATCTATCTGGAATATCAGTAAAGTTAAGCTCATCAAGATCACTTCTATTCAACAACATTAAAACAACTAGAACAACATGAACTATTGTTGTCATAATTAAGCTATTAATAAATGTGGGTTCGATAGTTCTAGCTCCCTTTGAGAGAGCAATTTTATCCGCCTCTTCAACAAATGCCCAACTAATTGTTACTTCTCCAAAATCAATATTTCCTGAATCAAATGGTTTTATCTCTGTGTGGTAGATATCTCCATCCTTTTTACACTTCTCTTTTAAGAATTTTGACATCTCCATATCTTTTCCAGAAACAGAAAAATCTCCACTCATTTTCTCAAGGAGATAAAGTTTATAACTACCATCCTCTTGTGGTTCAAATAGTGTATGTGACTCACTTTTTGAAAATCCATCTAAATCAATAGGAAATGTTATACCTTTTCCTTGCCCAATTGTTATGGTTGTCTGTTTTGAGAGTGTCTTCTCTTCAATAATCAGATCATTCCAAATTAAAACAACTTTTAATAATTTTCTCTTTTCACCCATCACCACTCCTGCTATTTTAAGAGATGATTTTTTCATCCAAACATAATAAAGTACTAAAATATCATTAAAAAGTCAAATATTGTTTTTTCAAACAACAATATTTTAATATAAAGACATCTTAAAAAAAAAAAAGTTCCTTAAAAGTCAGAAAAATAACTTAACATTTAAAATATAATAATTTTACAAAAAATACAATTTTTTTTTTGCATAGAGTATTTTATATCTATTTTTGTATTTTCAAATAAAAGAAAATATTAAAAATAGTAGAATATTTTTCAGAAAAATATTAAAACAAAAGAGGCTTTATTTTGTCCATAAGAAAAATATAATAATTTTATTAATTTTTTTGGATTTTTTATAGTAAATAAAGTAGCTTATTAATTTTCTTGGATTTTTATGGTAAATAAAATATATATTCTTATCTCTATTTTTTTAACTTTTAATCTGTTTGCAAAAATAACAATAAAAGAGCTTTATGGGAAAAAACTAAAATTTACACAATCAGGAGAGCCATTAATATTAATTGGTGTTGGAGAGACTCAATCAGAATTACAGCTGACCCTATTAGAGGAGCTGTTTATACAATCCAAATCAAAAAAAATGATAAAATTAGAGAAAAATAGTGAGATTACATTAAAATACTCTATAAAATCTAAAGGTGAACGAAAACTTTGGCTTATTATTGATAGTTTTCCATACTACTCTGATATTGAGTTATCAAAATATGATAAATATGTTAAAAATTTAAAAAAAGAGAACTCTAATTTAACTCTCAAAGATGTTATTGTTGGAAATTTATCTGTTATTGATGGAAATGTTATAGATATTAGAAAAAAATTGCTTCTCTTAGGTCCATTTAGTGATGACAAAGCAATTCAAAAAATAAAACAAACTTTATATGTTAAAGATAAAATAAAAACAGAGATATATGCAGAGATAAAATCCCATCCATCAGGAAAAATCTCTTTATATTTTGAAAATAAACTCATTGCAACATTTAATGATATTTTTGAAATTGATGGAAAATCTGTAAAACTTAATAAAATTGATTATGGTTTTGGAAAACCTGCTTTTCATAATCCTATTTTTGATGGAAAAATATATTTCTCTGTAAATTTTACAGATGGAGTATCTATCACTAATGAGATTACAGTTGAAACTCTTTTGAGAGGTGTTGTTCCTGCTGAGATTTTTGCCTCTGCACCAATGGATGCACTTAAAGCTCAAACAGTTGCTGCAAGAACAGATATTCTTTCTAAAATCGGAACAAGACATTTCTCTGATCCATACTATATTTGTGGTTCAGTTCATTGCCAAGTTTACAAAGGTGTTACAATCTATCACAAAAGAAGTGATAAAGCTATTGAGGAGACTTTTGGTGAAATTATGATGGATAATGATGGAATAATCGATGCCTACTACTCTGCAAATAGTGGTGGACATACAGAGAATAATGAGAATGTTTGGCTCTCAAGAAGCAGAGTGTCACTTCGAGGAAGAGATGATTTTATTGATTGGGCTAATTCTGGAAAGTTTATGATTGGTATTACAGAAAAAAATGTTAAAGATTTTATTGATAATCCACCAGAAACATACTCATCACTACCATCATTTGCAAAAAAGGGGAGTTATCGTTGGAGAAAATCCTTTAATTTTGAGGAGATTCAAACATTTATAAAACTATATATTTCACTAAATAATATTGAATCAAAATGTGTTTGGAAAGATTTTAAAACACAGGGACGTGGTGTTAGTGGGAGAGTTATGGCTCTAAAAGTTATATGTAAAGATAAAAAAGATGATTTTACTATTTATGGAGAGTTGGAGATTCGTCGTTTTTTAGGATTTTTAAAAAGCTCCCTTTTTTACATTGAAAAATCTAGTGATAAAGTTGATTTTGTTGGAGGTGGTTGGGGTCATGGTGTCGGAATGTGTCAACATGGCTCTATTGGAATGGCAGAAAAAGAAAAAAGCTATATAGATATTCTTAAACACTACTATACAGGTGTTGACATTATAAAACTTTATAAAAAAGATAAAAAATAAAAAATCTAAATCTACTTAAAATAATTACAAATTAACTTATAATATATATTAATACTATTTTTATGTAGAAAAATAGTGATAATTTTTATACCATTTTAAAAACCAAATTACACAAATTATATTTTTTATTGTATAAACAGATATTTAAATTGGTATTATTTAAAAAAAACTAAAAAATAAAAAATCTAAATAGCAGTTATTTAACATATTTTTAAGGAGATTTATGAAAAGTTTTATTTTTTTTACTTTATTTTTGTTACTACTAAATGGTTGTACAATTGGTGGTATTTGCATAAAACAGGAATATAACTGCTTTATTGAGCATTAAAATGGTGTTTGTAGTGGTGGATTTCATTGTGAAGATGGGGAGTGTGTTGAAGATTCAATAGTTTTTGATCAGGATGGTGATAGTTTTCCAGGAATGACAATGATTGCAAGTGGTATGATTAGTTCCAAAATATATATGATTCAAAGAACTAAAACAACTTTAAGTGGTAAAATAACTACAAAAGATAGTTTTGATGGAGATGTTACTTGGTTTGATGAACAAAAAGTTTTAGGTGCAGAGAGTAATCTTTTAGATCAAGATATGGAGATTATTCCAGACAACCAAAAAAGTAAATTTTTTACAACAAGAGTTGAAAGTAATTTGGATTGCATAGATATTATGAGTAATAAAGATACACTTTTTAGTCGTTAAAATAAATATTTTTTTGTAAAAACAAAAAAATCACTCATCTCGATGTTCTTCATAGATTCTATCAAAATCTTTACTATTTTCAAGAAAAAAACTCCATAAAAACTCACCAAAACGATCAACTCCCTTTTTACCAGTTCTATCATCAATAGATAAAATCTCAACAACCTGTTCATGACTCAAAGATGTTTTATAGGAGCGTTTACTTCTTAATGCATCATACATATCAGCAATTGATACAATAAGAGCACTAATTGGAATCTCTTCCCCTTTTAAAGGTCTATAATCATCAGTAGTTGCAATTGTTGGATATCCATCACCATCATAACTTTGATGATGATGAAGTGCAATCTCTTTTGCCATTTTAAACTCATACTCTGTTTCATCTGCAAATTTTGAGATAATATCAGCACCATAAATAGTATGATTTTGCATCTCAAGACGCTGTTCAGGACTATATTTACCAGGAAATTTTATAAGAGATTGAATTGCAACTTTGCCAATATCATGAAGTGCAGCAACCATTCCTATTGTTTGAACAAATTTATCATCCATACCCATTTTTTCAGCAATAAATTTAGAATACTCATTAACACGAAGAACATGTCGTCCTGTTGTTTCATCACTATACTCTGATGCAGCACATAAACCAATAATTATTTGATTTAGTTTCTGTTCATATATCTTCTGTTTTTCAAGTTCATATTGTATTAATTTTATGGCATTAACCTCTTGTATATCTATATAATTTCTACTATAACCAATTGGTTCCCCATCCTCATTTTTTAAAGTATCAATTGTCAAAAGTGTTAAAACATCCTGATTATTGGCTTTTTTTATTAAAGTCTCACCTGTCCAAAATGCAATTTCAGGATTGATTAAATCACTATGCTGTTTTTCATAAATATTTTTACTATTTTTTTCACTTTCAATAATATTTGAGTTTTTACTTAATAAAAACTCTCTACTATAACCAAAAAAATCTAAAAAGGTGTTATTTACAAATGATATCTCATTTTCTAAATCTGTGATTAATATTCCATGTTTGCTCTGAATAAATATATTTGAAAACAGATCTCGTTCATTTGCTATTTTTTTCCATTTTTTCTCCGATTCCTCTATTTGAATTACTGCATTTCGAAGAGTTAAATGGGTTGCAACCCTTGCTAAAAGCTCTTTTGGATAGAATGGCTTTTGAATGTAATCAACTCCTCCAGCCTGAAATCCTTCTACAATATCATCAGTATCCCTTTTACCAGATATAAATATTATTGGTATATCTTTTGCTTGAGGAAGTGTTTTTATTGTTCTACAGGTTGTAAATCCATCCAATCCTGGCATCATAATATCTAATAAAATTAAATCAGGACTCTCCTCAATAACAAATTTTATTGCATCTTGTCCATTATTTGTTGTTATAATATTGTAGTTATCTTTTTGTAATATTTTTGTTAAAATAAGAAGATTAACTTCAATATCATCTACAATTAATATTTTGCTTTTTGATATTTCAAATGAGTGCACGCTAATTCCTAACAT
This sequence comes from Anaeromyxobacter dehalogenans, assembly GCA_020718465.1. Lineage (GTDB taxonomy): Bacteria > UBP6 > JAFGXH01 > JAFGXH01 > JAFGXH01 > JAFGXH01. The sequence goes on from DYRY01000083.1 coordinate 11,542, forward strand.
AATTAACAACTCTAATTTTAAATAATTTTATATTTAAAATCAATTAATTTCGTTATTTAATAAGATTTTTGCAATTTTTGAAATTTTGAATATAAAAGTTTCCAAAAAGTTCACTTTTTTTTAAAAATATAATTCTTCTCTTATTTATATTCTAGAAAAAAGCTATTAATTTTTAAGTTGTGATTTTATTAGGATTTATATGTTTTCAATTCGGGATGTTTTTAGAGTAGGATATGGACCTTCAAGTAGTCATACAATAGCCCCTTTTAAAGTAGCAGAGATTTTTTATAATAGAAATAGATATGCTCATAATTTTAAAGTATCCCTTTATGGAAGTCTTGCTACAACAGGGGTTGGGCATGGAACTCTTTATGCAATTCAAAGTTGATAGACATGAAGATTCATCTATTTGGGAGTATCTTGAGAATATTTGGAAAGTGATGAAGGATTCAATAGACTTCTTGCAGAACCCTATTTATATTATAAAAAATAATAAAATTATTTTTTTCTCTTAGGGAG
>DYRY01000084.1 GCA_020718465.1 Anaeromyxobacter dehalogenans
AGTTTTAATGGGAATCTACTTTGATAAATCAATAAGAAATATTATTGATATTGAAAAGATGGATTTAAAAGAGATATAGAAATATGATTTTTATAAATAAAAAAATCAAACTTTACTATCTTGTATGTTTTTTGTAGATAAAAAAAAAGAACTTTTAATTATTTTTTTGAAAAATACTTTTTAATTTAAAAAATTTTAGCATAATATATAAAATAGTTCAACAATATCTAATTAATTTTATTTATCTTAACAAAAAATAAGAATATCTAATTTTTATTAGTTGACTTTTATTAGTTTATCACTTATATTAATGCCTGATTGGGTTGGAGGTGTGATGAATATTCAAACTTTTAAAATTTTTTGTGACTTAGTTGAAACTAAAAGTTTTTCAAAAGCGGCAGACTTAAACTCTGTCTCTCAATCTGCCGTGAGTCAGCAGATTAGAAATGTTGAAAAAACATATAAAGTTATTTTAGTAGAGAGAGGTAAAGGCTCTTTAAATTTAACCCCAGAGGGTAAAATTTTTCATAGTTATTGCCGTCAAATTCTATCTGTATTTAAAGAGATGGAGGATAGTTTAGACAATTACTCTGACACAATTGCTGGTGAGATTAAAGTTTCAACAGTTTATTCTGTTGGACTTCATGAACTTCCAGCATACTTAAAAGTATACTTTAAAAAGTGTCCTAAAGTTAAAGTCTCTTTGAAATATAGCAGAACAAATAAAATCTATAATGATGTAATTGCGAATATTGTTGATTTTGGTATTGTTGCCTTTCCAAAAGAGCACTCATCTCTTGATATTATTCCATTTAAAAAAGATAGACTTGTTCTTGTTTGCCATCCCGATAATCCACTTGCTAAAATTGATAAAATTGACAATCTTAATGTTCTTCAAGACATCAATTTTTGTGGATTTGAAAAAGATATTCCAACAAGAAAACATATTGACAACATTTTTTCATATTATGACATAAAAGTTAATATGAAAATGGATTTTGACAATATTGAGACTATTAAAAGAATGGTAGAGGTTGATGAAACTCTTGTTACAATTTTACCAGACTCAACAATACTAAGAGAGCTTGAAATGGGAACATTAGCATCTGTTAGTATTATGGATGACCAATTTTTACGCCCAATTGGAATTATTTTGAAAAAAGGGAAAAAACTCTCAAAAGGGGCTAAAAATTTTATTGAACTACTTAAAAATTATGACCCAAAAAATAACACTCTTCTTGAACCATGTTGTCAATATCATGATGAAGAGGAGGATGAAATTGAGATTTTTGATTAATTTTTAACTTCTATTGCTTTTTATAAATAACTTTGTTAAAATCCCACAACTATTATTATCTTATTTAATTAAGATATAATTTATTTTTAATAAAAAACTCTTTATTTTTAATAAAAAAGTTTCTTTGTTTTTTAATAAAGAAAAATATGTCAAAATAGAGAGTTTATTAGTTGATTTTTTTATAAACTATTTAGGATTTTTATGAATAAAGAGGAGCTTTTTAGTTTAATTGAGAGAGCTTGTGATAATATTGAGCAAAATGACTCTCAAATTAGATCATTTTTGCCAGAAAAAAATAGAAAACAGAGATTATTTGATGAGGTTGAAAACCTTTTAAAAAACAGAGAGATAGATGATTTACCACTATTAGGGTTATTTATTGGTGTTAAAGATATTTTTTCTGTTAACCCATTAGATATGAGATGTGGTTCAAATCTTCCAGCCTCTGCTTTTAACTTTCCTGAGTCTGAAGCTGTTACAAAACTAAAAAAAATGGGAGCTTTAGTTCTTGGAAAAACAGTAACAACAGAGTTTGCTTATTTTGAACAAAATGAGACTAAAAATCCATTAAATTTAGAACATACTCCTGGTGGTTCAAGCAGTGGCTCTGCTGCTGCTGTTGCAAAAGGGTTTGTTGATTTTGCTTTTGGAACTCAAACAATCGGCTCAATCTCAAGACCTGCATCTTTTTGTGGTATTATTGGCTTTAAACCAACTTATGGTCGAGTTTCAGCTCATGGTGTTTTTCCATTCTCTCCAATAATGGATCATATTGGTTCTATCACTTCAGATTTTAAGACAATTTATAAAACAGCCTCATTTTGGATTGATAATTGGAGTCCTGATGTTGATATTATTGATAAATTAATTAAGAAATGCCCAATTTTTGCAGTTCCAGTAGGCAAATATCTTGAACAAGCAGATAAAACCACCCTCAAAATATTTGATAACACAGTTGAAACTATCAACTCATTTGGTATAAAAATCAAAAAAATAGAGTTTTTAGATGATGTAGATGAGATAAATCTGCTTCATAAAAAAATAGTTGCATACGAATTTGCAAAAGTTCATGACAAATACAAAGAGTATCATCATCTTTATAGAGCAAAATCTATCGAATTAATAAAAGAGGGAGACTCTATCTCTGAAAAAGAGTATAAAAATCTTTTAGAGATTCACTTAAATAACAAAGAAAAAGTAGATAATTTTATGAAAAATAGTGAGATTGATTTTTGGATTGCACCATCAACAGTTTCTGAAGCTCCACTTTGGAAAGATGGTACTGGTTCACCAATTATGAATCTTCCTTGGACACATTTTGGTTTGCCAACAATCTCAATTCCTATAAAGGAGAGATTTTCAAATTTACCATTTGGTCTACAAATTATTGGGAATAGAGGTTTTGATGAGTTGCTTATTGCAATATCAGAAAGATTATCAAAAATTATTTAAATTTATCTAAAATAGGATAAAGAGTTTCCGATTTTATTTATATTATTGACCTTTTTTTTTATTTTAGGTATTATTATGGTCTGTTTATGGAGGAGTATATGAGAAAAGTTCTCTTTTTATTATCAATTTTTGTTGTTTTTGGTTGTAGTAATGACCCAAAACTAGAGACACCTTGTAAAGGGGTTTCATGTTCAGGTCAAGGATTATGCGTTGTTGAAGATAATACACCTATTTGCCAATGTAATAATGGTTATATAAATATTGGAAATGAGTGTGTTTTAGATTGTAAAACAGTGACTCGTTCAATTCCAGATATCTATAATCAAAAATGTATTTGCGAAGATGGTTATCAAGCAACATACTCTGGAGAGCAGCTAGTTAGTTGTAGTTTTGGAGAAAAATGTATTGAGGGATATGTTTTTCGTAATGGAAAATGTGAATTAGAGTGTAGTGATCCTTTTGCTCATGCAAATAATAGTAATAATGAGTGTATTTGTGATAGAGGATATATCACAATTAATGGTGCTTGTACTATTGATTGTAGAGGCATTGCTTTCTCTTATCCAGCAACAGATAATTTAAGCTGTATGTGTGATAGTGGTTATGAGAAAATTGGTGATGAGTGTGTTTTAATTTGTAGTGAGGCTAACACAGAAGCAGATCCATCAAATACAGAGTGTGTTTGTAAAGATGGCTATTTTGAATCAAATGAGCTTTCTACTTGTGTTAATCCATGTGATTCTGCAACATGTTATGATAATGCAGAGTGTAAAAGCTCATCATTTGAAGAATTTAGATGTGAATGTAGTAACAATAGAGTTTTTGGTCCAAATCAGTTTTATAGACTATTTGAAAATGAACACCATTTGATTGCACCTAGATTTGCATCAACATCAACACAAACAGCAATTATGTGGAACCAACAAAGTATTCTTACAAATTTCTTTCAACCATTTTTTGGTGCTTTAGATAAAAATGGTGAAGTTGTTGTGAATGCATTATCACTTGGTGTTGAAGAACCAGTAAACGTAAGTGAGGCTTCACATTTTGCAATTGCAACAGATGGCTCAAACTATTTGGCAGTTTGGAGAGGTCTAATTGATGATACTGTAAATCCTATTATTCCTATTTTTAGAGTTAAATTAGTTAGCTCAAGTGGAGATTTAACACTTGAACAAATCATAAGAGTTCAAGAGATGGATGATGTTTCTGATAAAAATCCAAAACTATTTTGGAACTCATCAACATCAAAATATGTTCTATTTTGGTTAGGAGTTGTTGCAGGAAATCGTGTTCTTTTTATGAATACAATCAATGCTGATGGAACACCTGGAGATACTCAATCAGTAACTCTTGCGGAAGAGTCGATTGTTGATTATGATATATCTATTGATGGTAGTGGAAACTATGGGATTGTATTAATTTCAATATTTTCTAATAGATATAGAAAAACTTTTTTTGAAAAAAGATCCTCAAATAATGAGGTTTTAGTTTCAAGAAAATTGGTTCAATATGATAACTATCACTCAACAGATCCTTTTTCAATTTGGGATGGTGAAAATTTTATTGTTGCTTGGAGAAATTCAAATAAGATAAGATTTACAACTATTGATGAAGATGGAAATAAACTTCACCATGAAAAATCATTTTATACACCAGGATCATTACTAAAATTAATATGGGATGGAACATTCTTAACCTCATTTTACATGAATGATCAAGAGTTACATCAATATCAAGTCAATAGAAATGGAGATTATAATAGTAATGTTGGAATCTCATATTCTGGTAATACTGTTTTTAATTTTAGTGGAACATCATATCAAAATTATGGTGATTTTCTATATGAAGATGGTAGATTTATTGCTGTTTGGAGTGATTTGAGATATGGAAATTATCAAATCATTATAGATCAAATTGGTTGTTTCTAATGGGGGTAAATATGAAAAAAATAGTATCTGGTTTGTTGTTTTTACTCGTTTTTGGGTGCTCTGAAACACAACCAACACTTGAAAGCCCCTGTAAAGGTGTTACCTGTTCAGGACATGGTGTTTGTGTTGCAGAAAATGAGACCCCAACTTGCCAATGTGCAGATGGATATGTTGCTAATGGTGTGAACTGCTTTTTAGATTGTTCTATAATCCCTAATTCAGTTCCAAATATTTATAATGATGCATGTTTATGTCCCGAAAACTATAAAACTGTATTAAGCAATAATGAATTAATTGCTTGTACTTATGGAGAGGATTGTAAAGAGGGTTATATCTTTCGTAATGGAAGATGTGAATTAGAGTGTGAAGACCCTTTTGCACATGCAAATGATAGTAATAATCAATGTATTTGTGATAATGGATATATTCCACTAAATGGCTCTTGCACAATTAGTTGCCATCATATTCCTTTTTCTCATCCATCAACAGATAACTTAAGTTGTCAATGTGATAGTGGGTATAAAAAAGTTGGAGATAATTGTATTCTTGATTGTAGTGATGCAAATAATGTTGAACCAGACCCATCAAATACAGAGTGTGTTTGTAAAGAGGGTTATTTTGAAACAAATACAAGTGGAGTTTGTGTTAATCCATGTGATGATGTAGAGTGTATGAGTGATGAGGAGTGTAATCCTCTTAATTTTGAAAGCTATCAATGTCAATGTATACCAAATAGAACACTATCATCACTATATGAGCTTGAGCTTACAAACTCAACTTTAACAAAAAGAAATTTGAGAATGACATTCTCTGGAACTCTATATGCTATTGTTTGGCAACAGTATGATGAGTCAAATTTGTGGAACATCTACATGACTCTTGTTGATCAAAATAGAAATATTGTTAAAGCACCATTTATAATTAACCAAAATGCTAACTCAGGAGACAAAACAAATCCTGATGTTGCAACAGATGGAAATAACTTTTTTGTTGTTTGGGAAGATAGACGTAATGATGCTCTTGATGGTGATAGTGTAAATTATGATATCTATTTTGCAAGAGTATCACCAACAGGCTCTGTTTTATCAGAAACTATGGTAACAACTGAGACAGGAGCAGGAATTTTTGGGGACTCAACAAGAGCAAGAGTTTATTGGAACTCAAAAACATCAAGTTTTAATGTTTTTTGGATAGAGAGAAAAGTAACAACAGAGGCAAGCTCTATCTTTATGAGAAAATACAACTCAAATGGTGAATCTGCAATTCAACCAACAGAGATAACTTCTAGAAACTATCAAAGAAACTTTAATGTTACAATTGATGATGATGGTAACTATGGGTTAGTTTGGGAGGAGAGTAATCCACTATTTGGTTCTAATACAATCTATTTTGAAAAAGTTAATTCAACTGGAGATATTTTAGTATCTCCAAAATTAATTCCATTTAGTAGTAATGACTACTTCTCCCCTTCTATTGCTTGGGATGGATCTAATTTTGGTATTTTCTTTGCAATGTGGGGAAGTGATGGATATTTTACTCTTGTAAATAAAGAGGGAGATAAGCTTTTTGAAGACAAATATGTTGAATCAATGTTTTATGCTGATGGACAAAACAATGAAAGACTATTATGGAATAGAGCTCAATATGTTCTTTTCGTTTATAGTAGTGGTAATTTTTATATCAAAAATTTTCACCCATTACAAGAAGAGATTGATAACTCTCCAATAAGTCAAATTACAAATCTTAGTAATTCAATATCAAAAGAGAACTCATTTGGTGATATATTTGTTCATCCAGATGGATACTACTCTTATGCTTGGATTGATACAAAATATGGTTTTACTAATCTATTCTTTAATAACTCCGCTTGCTACTAAAAAATATAATCAAATTTTTTTAAATTAATTTTACTAAAAAAACAGTATTATAACTTCAAATATTTAATTCTACAAGTAAATATATTTTATATTAGACATCTTGCATAACCATATTTATATTATAAAAAATAATAAAATTATTTTTTTCTTCAAGTCCCTCGCCAAGTATTGGAGAGGGATTTAGGGAGAGGGTTCTTTAAAAAAAATATAAAAAAAAACTCTTTTTATCACTTTTTTTAAGTTATGCAAGAGGTCTATTATTTTTTCTGAAAAATCGTGTAATGTTGGTAATTTTGACTATATTGAATCATCCACTCTTTCAAATCTATCAACATATTATAGTAATCTATATTTTCATATTGAAAATTACTATTTACTGATATTAAACTTTTATCAACAAAATAGTTACTATTTTCATCTATTTTTATATTTTTATTCCAAACTCTTGAAAATAGATTTAATAACTCATATTTTGATATTTTTGGAGTTGTTGTTAAATTATAAATTCCTGAAAGATTTTCAGTTATCATTTTATGTATAGTTTTTGCCAACTGAAGAGTTGTAACACCAGACCAATAGGCATTTGAGTAACCAAATATTTCACCTTTTTGATTTAAAAACCAATGAAGTAATCCAGTTCCATCACTCTTTAATTCTGGACCCACTATTGATGTTCTTATTGTTAAATCAACACTATTAATAACCTCTCCAAGAGCTTTTGTTCTAGCATAGTTATCATCTCCATCTCTAAAGGAGTTTTCAGAGTAAGAACCAGTTTTTCCAGAAAAAACGCAATCAGTACTTATATGAATCAATTTTGAGTCAATCTCTCTTGCTATATTTGATAGATAGTGAGGTAGATAGCTATTTATTTGAATTGCATTCAAAATATTCTCTTGAGAGTTTTTTACCAAAACACCAGCACAGTTAATTATATAGTTTGGAGACATCTCTAATATATAACTGTTTAGTTCAACAAAATTAGTTAATTCCAAAATTTTATCTGTGAAGTTGCCATTTTTTCTTGAGATACCAATAACATCAAATATATCTAAATTTTTGAAATATTGATATACAACATGTCCTAACATCCCCTCACTTCCAATAATAAGAGTTTTAATTTTTTCCAAAAATCCTCCTATATTTTTACTTTTAAATAGAAAAAAAAAACAAAAAATATCACTCTATTTTTAAATAGAAAATTTATATAAATTTTCTCCAAACAAATCTATTAATATAATCAGTATAGCTTAAAATAACTCTTACAACTTTTTTAGAGACATTATCAATTTGATAATCAAGAATAGTTCTCATAAATGAGTTTTCACTCTGTTTTGTAACAACTTCAATTGCCTGTAAAACTCTTTCAGAATCAAGCCCTGACATAATCACAGCTCCCTCATCCATACCTTCAGGCCTTTCATGTGCCTCTCTAATTGTTATTGCAGGAAATTTAAGAATAGAGGACTCCTCTGTGATTGTTCCACTATCAGATATAACGCAAAATGAGTTTTTTTGAAGTTTAATATAATCAAAAAATCCAAGAGGTTTCATAAACATAATATTAGGATTTAAATTCTCTATGCCTCTACTTTCTAACTTTTTTTTTGTTCGAGGATGTGTTGATACAATAATTGGCATATTGTAAAAATCGACTACTCTATCTAATGTTTTTATGAAGTTGTTTAGATTTCTTTCGGAATCTACATTCTCTTCTCTATGTGCACTTACAACAAAATAGGATTTTTTCTCTAAATTCAATCTATGTAAAACATCAGATTTATATATTTTTTCACTATAATAGTTAAAAATCTCCAACATTGAGGAGCCTGTTTTTATAATTGTTTCAGGTTTTATTCCCTCTCTTAAAAGATACTCTCTTGCATGCTCTGTTAATGGCATGTTTATATCACTTAAATGGTCAACAATCTTTCTATTAATCTCCTCAGGAACTCTTTGATCAAAACATCGATTTCCCGCCTCCATGTGAAAAATAGGGATTTTCCTTTTTTTTGCAGAGATAACAGACAAAGCTGTATTGGTATCACCATAAATTAAAACTGCATCTGGATTCTCTTTTGCAAAAATCTCATCCGATTTCACTATAATATCTGAAATTGCTGCAATTGCACTATCTTTAGAAACATTAAGAAAATAATCAGGCTTTTTTATCTCTAAATCATTAAAAAATATCTCATTTAACTCATAATCATAGTTTTGTCCAGAGTGAACAAGAGTGTGCTCTGTATATAACTCCAACTCTGCAATCACCCTTGATAGCTTTATTATCTCTGGCCGAGTTCCAACAATTGTCATCACTTTTAGTTTTCTCATTTTATATCATCCTGAATCTCTTTTAAGTTAACTAACATCTCAACCATCTCTTTTAAATCTAATCTTCTTGTGTTATGAGAGTTATAATCCTCCGCTTCACTCAAAAGTTTTTCACCCTGTGTAAAATATTTTGTATAGTTTAAATCCCTATTATCAGCAGGAACTCTATAGTAATCTCCTAAATCAACTGCCTTTAACATCTCCTCTTTTGTTACAAGTGTTTCATATTTTTTTTCACCATGTCTTGTTCCAATAATTTTTATATTCTCCTCTTTTTTTAAAACAGCAAAAACTGCTTTAGCAAGGATCTCTATTGTTGCTGCTGGAGATTTTTGAACAAAAATATCCCCCTGTTTCCCATTTTCAAAAGCAAAAAGAACTAAATTAACAGCCTCATCTAAAGACATCATAAAGCGAGTCATCTCTGGGTCTGTTATTGTTACTGGTTTATTCTCTTTAATCTGATCTATAAAAAGTGGAATAACAGAGCCTCTTGATGCCATAACATTTCCATATCTTGTGCAACATATAACTGTGCCACCATCTGAAATTGTTCTACTTTTTGCAACAGCACACTTCTCCATTAATCCTTTACTCATTCCCATTGCATTTATTGGATAAACAGCCTTATCAGTGCTTAAAACTATAACTTTTTTAACACCATTTGCAATTGCAGCCTTCATTGTATTCTCTGTTCCCAATATATTTGTTTTTACAGCCTCAATTGGAAAAAACTCACAACTAGGAACCTGTTTTAAAGCTGCTGCACTAAAAACAAAATCTACCCCAACCATTGCAGAGTTTATACTATCATAATCTCTTACATCACCAATATAAAACTTTAGTTTATCATTTTTATATTTAATTCGCATATCCTCCTGTTTTTTTTCATCTCGGCTAAATATACGAATCTCTTTTATCTCTGACTCTAAAAATCTGTCTAAAACAGCATTACCAAAAGAGCCTGTTCCTCCTGTTATAAGAAGTGTTTTATTATTAAACAATATAATCTCCTTTCAAAATTAAAAGTGATCTTTATTTCACAAAATAAATTTTATTATTTAGTAAAATTTTAGAAATCTTTTGTTTATGATATCTAAAATAATTCAACTAAATATTTATCATAAAATTCAAAATAAATCTATATAATATCAACTATTTTTAATTTTTTAGTGACTTTATCTCTTGATAATATCTATTAAATTTCTCATCCCAATTTGGGTATTTTACACTATAACTCTCTATTTTTTCAAAATATCTCTTTTGTATTTCACTACTATTATAGAAATCTAAAAGTTTCTTTAAACCATCAAGAGGATTAAATGGATTAAAATAGATTGCAAACTCTCCACAAATCTCTTTTGCAAAATCTAAATCAGATGTAAAAATAGGTTTTTTAAAAAATATAGCCTCTGCATAATTTGCACTAAATGACTCTAAAAGTGTTGGTAAAAATACAGCATCAATTTTATTATAAATAGATTTTATCTCTCTATGTTCAACTTTTCCTATAAATAAAAAAAATTGCTCTAATCCCTCTTTTAACACTTTTTTTATAAAATTTTTTGCTAAATCATTACTATTTTCATCTATTGATACAACAAAAACAATCTCTTTAATTTTTTGTGTGTTTTCAAAAAAACTCTTATTTGTTTTATTTTTGATGAGTTTTGCAATCTCAAAAAGATACTCAAAATTTTTATGTGGAGCAGGTTCTGCCAAAAGAAGTAGTTTTATTTTATCTTTAATTTTTAAAAAATCTTTTTCATGTTTTTTGGAAAGATAATCATCATTAGTAAATGTGTTTATTCCATTTGGAGTTATAAAAACTTTTTTCTCATCTATTTTTGCAATATCAATCATCCGTTTCTTCATAATTTCAGTTTGAACAGATATTTTATCTGCCTGTTTTAAAACCAATTTTGTATATTGATATTTTATTTTTAGTGATATTCTACTTTTTAAGGGAAAGTTTCTCCATGCTTTTGATTCTGGATAGACCATAAAAGCATCATGCCAACCATTTATTTTAGTGAATGGAGATATTAATGGTCCAGGACCAACAATAGTAAATATTACATCAATATTAAATTTTTTAGCATAGTAGTTAATGGTTATTTGATCATAAATTAATCTTAGAATATAACTTTTAGGTACATTTAAAGAGACTATTTTATGATTACTATTTTGTTCTAAATTTACGATAGAAGACTCTTTTCTTGCTAATGCAAACCAACTATCCTCACTATTTTTTAAAGATGCTCTCCAAAAATTAACTGCATTTTGTAATCCACCACCCTTATCAACAGGAAGATAATTCAGTAATATGTTCACATCCACCTCTCATACCACATCTCAAACATTAAAATAAACCATAATCTTTGTATATTTTCATTTGAACCATTTAGATATAAATCTCTTAGATTGATTACATTTTTAATATTAAAAATTCCCTCTTTTTTTAATCTATTTTCAGATAAATAATCAAGAAAATACTCTTTTAACTCCATTTTAAACCAATCAAAAATAGGTGCAGAAAACCCCATTTTTTTTCTATCCATTAACTCTTTTGGTAAATATTTATGAGTGATAGTTTTTAATAAATATTTTTTTATTCCATTTTTATATTTTAAATCTCCCGATAATCCTGCAACATACTCAATAATTCGATAATCTAAAAGAGGTTCTCTTCCCTCTAAGCTAACACTCATTGTTGCTCTATCAACTTTTGTTAATATGTCATCAATCATATAAGTTTTATAATCAAGTGCTAATATTTGATTTAAATAGTCTGAATCAACTAAACTTTTATCAAACTCTATTTTAATTGAAGATAATTTATTTATAAAGAGGGTAGATATCTCTTTATTTGAAAAATGCTGATTTGTTAATTTTAAACAATCAATTATAGATTTAGAATCGATAATATTATTAATTTTATCATATCTAAATTTTAGATTTTTTATATTTTTTAGATATGGAATTTTATTGAGATTAATAAAATTCATAGAGTTTTTTACTAAATTTTTTATTAAATTTGGGGTATGTTCTAATATTCTATATGCTTTTAGAATATTTCCATGTTTTGGATACCCAGCAAAAATCTCATCACCACCATCAGCAGAGAGAGATACTGTAACATGT